>JAGLSB010000825.1 GCA_023135955.1 Bacteroidales bacterium
AAAATTCTAACTTCGCGATCTCTTTCAAGAATAGGTTTAACAAAAAGGTCTATTAAAGTCTCTGTATAAACTGTTATCCTGACAATACCAATGAAATTGGTATTGTCGAAAACGGGATGAGAAATTGATATAGAAGGTTTGCCATCAAGATTAATAAAAACATTGCTTATATAATCTTCTCTTTTTTTTAGAACATGGGCCACGTCATCATGGTCGGAATAATCAATTATACTATCGCTTAGAAAAGGATGACGATGAAACAATTTTCCCTCAGATGTAATCATTGTGATTGAACTCATTCTAGGTTCATCTTGATTATACAAGTTTTCTATAGGGCAAAAATCTTTTGAAAAATTATGTGACTCCTCTAATAAAAAAGATTCTTTTACTGTAGGGTCATTTGCAAGAATTGTAAGATGATTGATGTCATCTAAAAACAATTCCTTTAATCCGTTTGAGATCACATCTACATATATAGATAATTCTTTTTGTGTTTTTTCAATACGTTGTTGTTTGTAATTATTCACATTGCATATTGCAAAGAATAATGCTCCAATTCCTAAAAAAAAGCAAATAATAATTATCGCGATAGTACTTTTTGAAAATGAAGAAAATGTATGTTTCATTTAATTAAACTTAAGTGACGATTTTATTCAGTACTTTTTTATATAAAGTATCCCTATAGTCTCTTGTTATTATCGCCCGTGTCTATATAATTGTTATTTAACAAATTAAAAAAATGAATATACAAATTAAAAATTAAATCCTTAATAAACTCATTTCGGAGATGATCCAATTATTGATTTTGTACTAAAAAAGATATTTTTATGCTAAATGGATTTGCAAAAAAAAATCCTGCTTGAGTTTTGATTCAACAAGAAAGTTGAGAAAAAATATGGATGCTATACCAGAGCAAAAAGCTTTAGGGATTTTCAGGGGAGACGATTTATATTATAGAGATTAATCTAATATTTGAATTAGAGTAGTGAGCACATATAAGTCTCAGTTGGTATTTAATTTCATAATGATAGAAGCATTAGCCTTTCCTTATTATCCCAAAGGCAGTCATATAACCACTAATTATTGCACCAGAGAATCCACCACCAAACTTACCCCATGCAGAAGCAATATGAATATTATCGGGTAATGAACTAAGGTATTCCGTTGGTTTATTCGGGTTTTGAGCAAAGCCATATACAGCCCCTTTTGGGTTTAAAGTATATCTTTTAACGGTTAATGAGGTAGCTACTTCTACATGATCGATGGCATCACGAAAGCCAGGTATAAGTCTATCACATCTTGATGTTATTGTTTCGGCTACATAAGCCTTTTTCTTTTTATATTCATCTTTACTTAATTCTTCCCAGTCTTCAGTATAATCAACACAGCAAACGGCACCAACACTTTTACCCTTGGGTGCCAGGTCTGAATCAACATGACTATAATCTACAAAAGTTAAGCTGCGAGTACTAAAGTCGCTGTGATTATTCTCAAGAATATCTTTTTGAGATTTCACTGAATCGTGATATATAAATGTAGAATAGTTTGGGTTGCCAATTTCTTTTAATGCTTTGTTAAAGCCATAATAAACGGTTAACAGAGAAGCTCCAATATTATTATCTTTTATTTGCAATGCCAGATCTTTTCCAAATTTGTCTGGTAAAAGCTCAGTAGCTAGTTTGGGCAAAGATGAATTAATGATTATTTCTTTTGCCTCATCGATAAATTCACTCTCGTTTTTACCTTTAGTATCATGGTATATTACACTTGAAGGAATTTTATCTTTGTAATTCACCTTTGTAACAATGTTGTTCAACTTTACAGTTCCACCATTTTCCTCAATAATCTCCATCAATGCGTTAGATAATTTTTGAGAACCACCTTGAATAAAATTTGCTCTTCCATTATAATATGCTCCCTGGGCGCTTATATAGTAATAATACGAAAGGGTATATGGATCATCATGAAAATATCCCAGATTACCCAATAGAACCAGTTTTAGATCTTCATCATTGATTATTTCATCCAGAAATTCACCAAGGCTTTTATCTTTTTGCCCCTTCGATTCCTTCATGACCTTGCGTGCGTTTAAAACACTATAAAAATATTTCTCTATTCCATCTTTTTCAGTGGGGAAAGAATTAAGCAATATCTCTTTAGCCATTTTAGGGTCATGGGGTACAACAATATCATGTCGATCATTAAAAAACCTATAAAACTCGGGCAGTTCCAGAAACTTAACTTTTTCCATTATTCCCAGATCTGTGAATATTTTTGTCTTAGGATCTGCTGGATGCAATCCATCCATCTCGTGCAATCCCACCTCCATTGTGAATTCTTTTCTCTTAAATGTAGTAGCACAACCTCCTGGCCTGTCATGTTGTTCTAAGATCAGTACTTTCCTGCCTTCTTTAGCAAGTTTGGCTCCAGCAGTAAGGCCTCCAAGACCTGCTCCAACTATTATAATATCGTATTGCATAGTTATCTTTGATTATAGAATTAAATAGGTTCTATTCTTTCGGTATTGGAAATCTTTTAAATTCTTTATTGCGATCGAAAAGGAACCTGTAGGTAATATAGTGTTTAACAGATTCGCTTCCAACTCCCAGGAATATTTTTTTCATCTTAGGATTAAAATCTCCCACCCATGAAAATTCAATTTCGGTATATTCAGGTTTTCGTTTCATGGCTTCAGCAACCTTAAGAATAATTCCTGATTCAACGCCTCGTCCTTGAAAATTAGGTATAACTCCCATAAGAACTCCTCTGGCACGTGTAATTGTCTTTCTTTTTTTCAAGTAGAGAAATTTTAACATTCCTAAAGCTGATAATTTACCATTTAGGTGTTTAAAAATAAGGTTTACATCTGGCCACATCAGGTAAATAGCTATTGGTTTGTCTTTAAAATATGCCAGCCAAATAAACTCCCCGTCTATAATAAATTTAGCTTTCTGAAGTGTCTTTTTTATATAGGCAGCCTCCATTGGCTCGAAATTTTCCTTAAAAGAGGCCCAGGCTTCATTATAAACCTCTACAAAATCTAACACAAATTTATCAGAGCTATTCCACTCAAAATGTTTGAACTCATAATCGGGTTTCCGGGCTATCCATTCTGCTATTTTAAGAAATCTTGACGGAAGTTCTTTTTTTACATCAAGGTGGAATCCTTCCTGTTTATAGTAGGTTTTAAATCCATATGACTCGAAAAGTTCCTGATAATAAGAATGATTATATGCAATTTCATAAGAAGGATGGGTAAATCCTTCTACCAGCAGTCCCCAGTATTTATCGGTCTCTCCAAAATTTATGGGACCGTCCATTGCTTCCATCCCTTTTTCCTTTAACCAG
>JAGLSB010000826.1 GCA_023135955.1 Bacteroidales bacterium
CTGATTCCGGACTCGATATTGATGCTTTGCGTGTAGTTGCAAATGGAGTAAATCAACTTAAATCGCCAGAAACAGCAAGCATAATAATAACTCATTACCAACGCTTACTCGATTATATTGTACCCGATTTTGTACATGTTCTTTATAAAGGCAGAATTGTCAAATCCGGAACAAAGGAACTGGCTCTTGAACTGGAAGAAAAAGGATATGGATGGATTACTGAAGAAATAAATGCTTAATAAGTCTAAGTATAGAGAAAATGGATATTGAATTTAAATTAGCCGATGTTACGGAAAACTTTGTAAGTTTATTTGAAGCTAACAAGAATATTCTTTTAGCTGAAGACAATAAGCATCTGAATAAAATTCGCGAGGAAGCCATTAAATCTCTTGCCAAGCTTAAAATTCCAGGAAAAAAATCGGAAGATTACAAATATACTCCTATTGGGGATCTTCTCTTCGAAGAAATCGAGCATGTCTTTTCTCCTAAAGAAATTGAATTTGATATTGAGGATATATTTTCTTGCGATGTGCCCGAAATAGACACTCAGGGAATTCTGATTCTGAATGGTTTTTTCCTGAATCAGGGAGAAGAAATTACAAAATACGAAAATGGTGTTATAATAGGAAGTTTAAAAGCGGCAATGAAAAATTATCCTGAATTGGTTAACAATCATTTTGCAAAATATTCTGATTACAAAAAAGACCCTATTGCAGCACTAAATACAGCTTTTGCTCAGGATGGAGTATTTTTATACGTTCCAAAGAATGTTAAGCATGATAAATCTATTCAGATTATTCATCTTCTTTTAGCTAATGAAGATCAATTGGTACAACATCGTAACCTCTTCATTCTTGAAGAAGGAGCCGAGGCCAATGTGCTGATTTGTGACCATTCATTGAGCATACAGAAATTCGTTACTAATTCTGTTACGGAAATTTTTTCTGATAAAAATTCAACTTTTAATATAACACGTGTTCAAAATGAGCATAACCAATCTGTTCAAATCACAAACACATATATCCATCAGGAACAGGATAGTGTAGTAACCTCAAATACAATTAGTCTTCATGGTGGTATTATAAGAAATAATATAAAAGTGAATATGGAGGGTGAGAATTGTGAAAATAATTGTCTGGGGCTATTTTTTGCTGATAAAGAACAGATTGTAGACAACTTCATCTATATTAATCACCTGAAACCAAACTGCACAAGTAACCAGCTTTATAAAGGCATTTTGGACGACACTGCCAGAGGCGCTTTTACAGGTCGGATTCATGTATGGCCAGATGCACAAAAAACATTGGCTTACCAGAAAAATAACAACATCCTTATGTCAGATGATGCTAAAATGAATACTAAACCTCAGCTTGAAATCTACGCAGATGATGTTAAATGCTCACATGGTGCAACGGTAGGACAACTAGACGAAGAAGCCGTTTTCTACTTACAATCAAGAGGAATATCAGAGCGTGAGAGTCGTTTATTGCTAATGTATGCTTTCGCTGATGAAGTGATTTCCAAAATCAAACTCCCAGCACTAAAAGAAAGAATGAACGACTTAGTAGATAAAAGATTAAGAGGAGAGCTTTCCCGATGTAATAATTGCAAAATGAATTGTCGCTAATCATGAAGTCAATGGTAGATATCGATCTTCAGAAGATCAGGGAAGATTTCCCAATTCTGAATCAAAAAGTTTATAACAAGCCCCTGGTTTATTTTGATAATGGTGCCACTACTCAAAAACCCCGAGCAGTTATAGAAAAGATTAATGAGATTCATTCTCTTACAAATTCTAGTACACATCGTGGAGTCCATTATCTAAGCGGATTAATGACTGAAGAATATGAAGCTTCCCGAGAGAAAATAAGAGCTTTTATTAATGCGAAAGACAAAAGTGAAATCATATACACCAGCGGAACTACTGCTTCAATAAATCTTCTGGCTTTTTCTTTTGGGGAAAAATATATTTCTGAAGGTGATGAAATTATCATATCAGAAATGGAACACCATTCCAATATTGTACCATGGCAGCTTTTATGTGAAAGGAAAAAGGCTTCTATAAAGGTTACTCCTTTTGATGAAAATGGAGATCTTTTGATCGATGAATATAAAAACCTCTTTACTGAGAAAACCCGAATCGTTAGTATAGCTCATACATCTAATACCCTTGGAACAGTAAATCCCATTAAGGAAATTATCGACATAGCTCATAGTCATAATGTTCCGGTATTGCTTGATGGTGCCCAGGCAATTCAACATGAAAAAATTGATGTACAGGAACTTGATGTTGACTTTTATGTCTTTTCTGCACATAAAATTTATGGCCCAACAGGCATAGGTATTCTCTATGGCAAACAAAAATGGCTGGAAGAAATGCCTCCATGGCAAGGCGGTGGCAATATGGTTAAAAATGTAAGCTTCAATAAAACCACATATAATAACTTGCCTTACAAATTTGAAGCTGGCACACCAAATTATGTTGGAGCTGTTGGACTCACAAAAGCATTGGAATATATTGAGAATATTGGGATTGAAAATATTAGAACGTACGAGAACAAATTATTGCATTATTCAACTCAGGAATTAAAGAAAATTGAAGGTCTCCGAATATTTGGAAACTCAAAAAATAAAATCAGCGTTCAGATATTTAATATTGACTCTGTTCATCCATATGACACAGCAATGATTCTGGATAAACTTGGCATTGCCGTTCGTACCGGATCTCATTGCGCCCAACCGGTTATGGATCATTTTGGAATCGATAGCACAATAAGAGCTTCAATGGTATTTTATAATAGCTTTGAAGAAATTGATATGCTCGTGGAAGGAATTAAAAAAGCACAGTTAATGCTTCAATAAAGTTTTTCTCGAATTAAAATTTATACATAATTACAATTAAATGACAATCAACGAAATACAGGACAGTATAATAGAAGAATTCTCCATTTTCGATGATTGGATGGATCGCTATAGTTATCTCATTGAATTAGGAAATGAGCTACCTCCTATTGATCAAAAATTCAAAACTGATGAGTATCTGATAAATGGCTGTCAGTCGAAAGTTTGGCTAAATGCAGAATATGAAAATGGTATAATCTCTTATACTGCCGAAGGTGACGCTGTAATTGTAAAGGGTATTGTAGCTTTACTTGTTAAAGTATTAAATAACCAGAAAGCATCTGAGGTAATGAATGTCGATTTATATTTTATTGACAAAATTGGATTGAAAGAAAATCTATCACCAACACGCTCTAACGGATTGCTTTCCATGGCAAAGAAAATGAAGTTATATGCTTTGGCTTATTATACAAAGCATAAAGAGAAGTAGGATTGAGCAGATGAAATATATTATTCTTAATTAAGGTTGAAAAAATGAGCGAAAGAACAATAATAGATATTGAATCAGATATAATATTGACTCTGAAAAATATTTATGATCCGGAGATTCCTGTTAATATCTATGAATTAGGATTGATATACGAAATTGATGTTGAAGAGGACTTTAATGTTATCATAACTATGACTCTCACTACACCAAATTGTCCTGTAGCAGACTCACTACTTGAAGATGTCAGAGACCAGGTTGCTTCTGTAAAATCTGTTAAGAAAGCTACCGTAAATCTTACTTTCGACCCTCCATGGGATCAGGAAATGCTGACGGATGAGGCTAAACTAGACTTAGGTATGCTTTAATATACATTGAAAACAATAGCTGAAAATACCACTCTCATTAAAGAAAAAGCTTTAGAGCTTGGATTTAGTGATTGCGACATTTCAAAGGCTGAATTTCTTGGGAAGGATGCTGAAATCCTTGATAAATGGATAAGTTCCGGCTACCATGCAAATATGTCGTGGATGGCTAATAATCTCGAAAAACGAAAAGACCCGTCAAAACTTGTTCCCGAAGCTAAAACAGTAATCTCTGTCCTTCTGAATTATTATAATCCTCAATTGCAGGAAGATTCTGAGGCTCCGGTGATTTCCAGATACGCATACGGGCGTGACTATCACAAAGTCATGAAAAAAAAACTGAAATCCTTATTTTCATTCATTAATGAATTACTCCCTGAAGTTGCAGGACGCGCATTTGTTGATTCAGCCCCGGTTT
>JAGLSB010000827.1 GCA_023135955.1 Bacteroidales bacterium
ATGAGGGAAATTCTTTTTACCTGGCAAGCAATTCTTATAGTTATTGGAGTTGTATTTGTCACTACCAGGGATAGATATTCAGGATATATCTTGATGGGTATAGGAGCCTTTTTTTTATTACCGGAAATTATCGATATGCCGTTTCAATACAGACATATGTTTTGGCCATTAGTATTTATATTGGGTGGAGTATTAATTATTTTTAAAGGAACAGGAATAATCAGTAGACATCGTTTCTCCAGAGGTGGCTCAGGTGAAGATTATATCGATGATGTGAATATTTTTGGTGGAGGTGATTATATAATTACTTCAAAGAATTTTAAAGGAGGAAGTATTGTTTCAATCTTTGGTGGAGGAAAATACGATTTTAGGCAATCAAACCTTGGGGAGGAGAGATGTATTATTGAAGTTGTTAATATTTTTGGGGGAGCTAGCCTGATTGTGCCTTCCGATTGGAAAATTAAATTAGAAATGGTGTCAATTTTTGGAGGTTTTTCTGACAAAAGACATATAATTGATCCAAATCCACAGAAAACATTAATTGTTAAGGGAGTCTCAGTTTTTGGAGGTGGTGACATAAAAAATTTGTCGTAGATGAATCATCCCATAGCAGGTAATAGAGTTAATCTTATCGCATATAGCAGCATTTGGATATTCCTGGCGATTATCCAAATGATTGTTTATAAAGCCCTCTTTCAATTGGAGCCAATTAATGCTGTGGTTGATAGTTTAGTTGTTAATCTAATCCACGGTATCACAGGGCTTGCTATATGGTATCCCGTAAGATTTAATCCTGTAAAATCAGTAAATTATTTTGCGCCCTTTTTCAATATAGCTGTAACAGGACTATTAACTGTATTTATATGGGTTGGACTTTCATACATGATTTTGGAAAGGATATTTGTCGATCATGAATCTTATTTAATATTCTTGAATAGATCAATTGTGGGAAGGACAATAACCGACTTTTTAATATTTATTGTTATTGTGCTGGTATTTTCCCTGATGATATATAATTTGAATTTGAGGGAAAAGATTAGTAATGAAGACAAATTGAAAGCTCTTGTAAGAGAGGCAGAACTAAATATGCTGAAAACACAAATTAATCCACATTTTATCTTTAATTCCTTAAATTCTTTATCTCTATTAACTAAAAGAGATTCCGATAAGGCGCGTGAGATGATAATTAAACTATCAGAGTTTTTAAGGTATTCTTTACGTTTTGGAGAGAAGGAAAGTATTCAATTAAGCGAAGAGCTTGAGAATATGGATAAATACCTGGATATTGAGAAAATTAGGTTTGGTGATAAATTAAACTATAATAAGCAAGTTGAACAAAAGGCTCTGGACTTTCTTATTCCTAACATGATTCTGCAACCATTGTTTGAGAATGCAATTAAACATGGGGTTTATGAGAGCATTAAACCAATAGAAATTAAGCTAATAGTAACAGTTAAAGAGAACACACTTCATATTGATATAAGTAATGGTTATGATTCGGAAATTGTCCCCGCTAAGGGAAATGGAATTGGATTGAGTAATATCAAAGAAAGACTGCTACTTTTATATGGGAGATCTGATTTGATTAATTATTCAGGTGAAGATGGATTGTTTCGTACTAGCATAATTATTCCAGTATTAAAAAAATAATACAATGATAAAAGTATTAATCATTGATGATGAAGAATATGCCCGTGAAATAATTAATGAATTTCTCGAGAAACACGAAAATATATATATTGCCGGGAACTTTTCTGATGGATTTTCAGCCTTAAAAGCTATTTATGAATTAAGACCCGATTTAATATTCCTGGATATACAGATGCCAAAACTAACAGGTTTTGAAATGCTTGAGCTTATTGAAGATCCTCCATTGATTGTGTTTACAACAGCTTTTGATGAATTTGCGATAAAAGCTTTTGAGCAAAATGCAATTGATTATCTTTTAAAACCTGTAACACCAGAAC
>JAGLSB010000828.1 GCA_023135955.1 Bacteroidales bacterium
TTGGAGAATCTACAGATAAATATTGCCAGGCTTATTTTGCTTATGATTCTAAGAAATCTGGTGGTTTTACAACATCACACCTAAGATTTGGTGATCATCCAATTCGCGCTACTTACCTGGTTACATCTCCAGATTTTGTAGCATGTCATGTTCCCTCTTATTTAGAGAAATATCCAATGTTAAGAGGAATGAAAGATGGAGGAACCTTCCTTCTGAATTCAATCTGGAATGAAGAAGAAACAATTAAGAGATTACCCAATGACATGAAAAAGTACATGGCTGATCATAAAATCAATTTCTATATGATTAATGCAACTAAAATTGCTGAAGATCTTGGTTTAGGTACACGTACTAATACTATTATGCAATCTGCATTCTTTAAGATTGCAAATGTAATTCCTTATGATCAGGCTGTAGAAGAAATGAAGAAATTCATTGTGAAGTCATTTAGTCTGAAAGGTGAGGAAGTTATAAAAATGAATTATCAGGCAGTTGAAAAAGGTGGTCATGTTATGCAGGTTGCTGTTAATCCTGAATGGTCGAAATTAGGTGAGAATGATGCAGTTGAATCAGATGCGAGAGGGGATAAGTTTTATAAAGAAGTTGCTGAAGTAATGAATTTGCAAAGAGGCGATGACTTACCTGTGAGTACATTCCTTGGAAGAGAAGATGGTACATTCCCAGCTGGTACAACTCAGTATGAAAAACGAGGAATAGCGGTAAATGTTCCCGAATGGCTTTCGGAAAACTGTATTCAGTGTAATCAATGTTCTTATGTATGTCCTCATGCTGCCATACGTCCTTTCCTTATTGATGAAAAAGAAACGGCTACACTTCCTGAAGGCACTACAATAGTTAAAGCTAATGGAAAAGCTCTTGCAGGAATGAATTTTAAAATTCAGGTATCTGTTCTCGATTGTACAGGTTGTGGAAATTGCGTTGATGTATGTCCTTCTAAGGAGAAATCATTAGTAATGAAACCGCTCGAGACTCAGCATGATGAAATCGCAAGATGGGATCATTTTGCAGAAAACGTTACTTACAAGGATACAATTCTTGAGAAATCAAAGACTGTTAAAAATACTCAGTTTGCCAAGCCATTATTCGAATTCTCAGGAGCTTGTGCAGGTTGTGGTGAAACTCCTTATATTAAGCTGATCACTCAACTTTTTGGTGATAGAATGATGGTATCAAATGCAACCGGATGTTCTTCAATTTACGGTGGTTCTGCTCCTTCTACTCCTTATGTAGCTAATGATAATGGTCAAGGGCCAGCTTGGGCTAACTCATTGTTTGAAGACAATGCGGAATATGGATTTGGTATGTCATTAGGTATTAATCAGATGAGAACGAAGATTTCAAATCTGATGGCCAAAGCGATGAGCAACGGAATATCTGAAGATACCAAACAGGCATTCCAAACATGGCTCAATACTAAAGATGATGCTGAAGCATCAAGAGAGAATACAGACAATGTTATTGCAGCTTGTGAAAAAGAAAAGTCTACAGAAACAAAAGCGATTCTTAACTTAAAACATTATCTACTTAAGAAGTCACAATGGATATTTGGTGGTGATGGCTGGGCTTATGATATTGGTTATGGCGGACTCGATCATGTTCTTGCTTCTGGTGATGATGTAAACGTTTTGGTTATGGACACTGAAATATATTCCAACACAGGTGGACAGGCATCCAAGGCTACTCCAGTTGGTGCTGTTGCAAAATTTGCTGCTTCAGGAAAGAAAATCAGAAAGAAAGATTTAGGCGTAATGGCCATGAGTTATGGTTATGTATATGTAGCTCAAGTTGGAATGGGTGCAAGTCAGTCACAATACCTGAAAGCAATACGAGAAGCTGAAGCTTATCCCGGACCATCTCTGATAATTGCATATTCACCATGTATTAGTCACGGTCTACGTGCAGGTATGGGGAAAACTCAGGCTCAGGAGAAAAATGCAGTTGAGGCAGGTTATTGGTCACTTTACCGATTTAATCCTCAATTGGAAGCAGAAGGTAAGAATCCGTTTGTATTGGATTCAAAGGAACCAGATTTTAATTTATTCCAGGACTTCCTGAAATCAGAAGTAAGGTATACTTCTTTGATCAAGTCCTTCCCTGAAGAAGCGGAAGTACTCTTTAAGGCTGCTGAAGAAAATGCAAAGTGGAGACATAATGGCTATAAAAGAATGGCTAGTATGAATTTCGATTCTGCAGAATAATATATAAATTAACATAATAAAATGGCCGGTCCGATTATCGACTGGCCATTTTTATTTTATGTATATAATAATTTTACTCTGAATGTAATTTATTAGTTTTGTCCTATGGGAAGAATTATGGCAATTGATTATGGTCAAAAAAGAGTGGGGATAGCTGTTACAGATCCTCTAAAGCTAATTGCCAACGGACTTACTACTGTTATGACTCACGAGGTCTTTGGATTTCTGGATGCATACTTTCTGGAGGAAAATGTAGAGACTCTGGTTTTGGGATACCCAAAGCAAATGAACAACCAGGATTCAGAATCGTTTTCTTTTGTAAAGCAATTTGAAACTGCCTTTAGAAGAAAGTATTCTAATATTCCAATAGTATATGAAGATGAACGATTCACTTCCAAAATTGCCGCTCAAACACTTGTAACCGGAGGCATGAAGAAAAAAGACAGACAGAAGAAAGAGAATCTTGATATGGTTAGTGCAACTATAATCTTGCAATCATATATGGAAAGAATGACACTTACAAACGAAAGAGAAAAAGAGTAAAAGTATAATAGAATAATTTTTATAATGATTTATCCTGTTTATGTTTATGGAACATCTGTGTTAAGAAAGAAAGCACAGGAAATTGATAAGAATTTTGAAGGCCTCGACATTTTTATAGAAGAAATGTTTGAGACAATGAAAACTGCTGAAGGCGTTGGACTTGCCGCCCCTCAGGTTGGGGAATCTCTGCGCTTATTTATAGTCGATGCATCCGAAATTGATAGTGAGGATGAAGAGTATGTAAAAGATTTTCGAAAAGTATTT
>JAGLSB010000829.1 GCA_023135955.1 Bacteroidales bacterium
CAATATGAATCCTGGCATTTTCATTTATGGCTGTTTCGAGAATTTGGCGATTTTTATAGGGGCCATTAAATATTATTTTGTCACCTGGCACACCAAGGCTACGTGCTTTTTCATATTCAAAATTAGACACAACTTCTGCCCATGAACCTTCCTGATGAAAAGTTTTACAGACGGCGTCGAGATAATTTGTCTTATATGACCAGGCAAACTGAACTTTTGGATATTTTGATTTAAAAGTTTTTTCGGCAGTCCGAAATTTTTCACGTATGGTCTGCTCAGAGATTATATAAAGTGGCGAACCGTATTTTTCAAGCATATCTTTGATAGGTACTCCATCAATTGTAGTTAGAACTTCAAAACCAGTTTTCATACCAAATTTACCAGGCATTCCTGCGCTTACTTTTTTTATTACAGGGCGCTCAAATATTAACTTTTCCATGATAATTTTTTTATAATTCTCCGTTTATTGAGAGTGTTTCAAATTTTTTAAGATCGCAAATAATATCGTATGAATACCGAACAAACATAATTCCCTTTTTGTATTCAGTATAAGGCTCTATCTCCATTCCCATGGCAAGTTTTATAAGAGCTTCAGGGAGATTTTGACCAGCACCAACGGCCAGGTATACCCAGGCCGGGATTCGCGGATTGATTTCAATTATATAATATTCGTTAGAATTTGTACGAATTAGTTCTAGTTCCATTCCTCCGCGCCATTTTGTTTCTCTCATAATTTTATGAGTGATTTCGATCAGTTTTGGATCATCAATTGTAATCCCGCCCCAGGCTTTCCCTTTGTCGGTAATATATTGTTTTCTCATAGCTACCGCACCAATAGTATTTCCTTTACCGTCGCCAAGAGCAACAACATTTACTTCTGTACCTTTTACAAATTCTTGCAAAATAACAGGTAGGCCCCATTTCGCAGAGATTTTATTAAAATTACTTGTAATCTGCTCTTCGTTATAAGCAATGTGGGCATCATAAAATTTCCCCTTTACCATTAAGGGATAATCGAAATCTTTGTCCTTGTCAAACTTCAAAATATCAGAATGGGAAGTAATATCAATACTTTCAGGAACGCTTAAGCCATATTTTCTACCATATTCCGGAAGGTTTGATTTATTCCTTTCTTCATATTGTTCCAGAGTAGGTAAAAAAGTATGGATACCTAATGATGATAACTTTTCGGCGGCTTTCATAAAAGTGAAAAGCTCGGCATCAAAATTTGGTATAATGAGATCAAATTTTTCCTTTGAATGAACATATTCTATTCTTTCCAGAAAAACTTCAGTTCCTTCAGAGGGATAAGGAATAAGATAGGTTTTGTCTAAAAGACCCTCCATATATACACCGGGCTCAAGATTTTCGTATGCTAATCCAATAATACGAGGGTTAAAAACTTCCGATTCTTTGATTCCTCTGATAACAGGAACCCCAGGACCCGGATTATCGGTATTGTTTAAGCCGGTAATTCCAATAGTAATATCTATTTTACTCATTTTCAAGAAGATGATACTGATTTAGCATACTAGTAAAGTCATAATAATATCGCTCAAAATTGTTAGCGTCAATGTCATACTTTTCTGTCATGATCTCAGTGATTTCGCCAAGAGACTTTTCTTCCTTTAAGTAATTGAATATCTCTAATCCTACTGGATTAAAAGTAAACGATTCACCAGTGGTGGGATCAAATAGAAAACCCGACTCGCTGATTGCAATATTTCCTTTTGTTTTCATGTGCTTGAATTTATTTTATTCTAAAAGTCTTTATTTTATGTAGAATGAATTTTATGCTTTTTTCAGATTGTAAAGATGAGAGTACCCGGACAATAATATTTCACAAAATTATGAAAAAGATTTATATAATTAAGTTCGTAAACAATGATAAAAACGCAATATATATTAATTATCAATGATTTAGAGTTTTTTTAACCAGGACAAAAAGCAGAAATTAATAAAGTTCGTCAATAGATTTTCGCATTGAACGGTCACTTTTTTTATAATCAGAAGGAGTTAGACCAGTTATTTGTTTAAACTGAGCCGAAAGATGCTGAATGCTACTATAATCCATTAAATAGGATATTTCGCTCATACTGTATTCATCGCTGTCAATTAATTCTTTTATTTTTTCGACCTTTTGAAGAATGATATACTTCTCAAGAGTAATGGGCTCATGCATAGAAAATGTTTTTGAGAGATGAGGATAACTCATCCCAAGTTTTTCAACGAGATAATCAGATTTCCTGATGACAGAGTTTGCGTTATTTAAATGGTGAATCAGATCAATTATTGCCATCTTTATTTGTTCCACAAGAACAAGATCTCTGTTTTGAATGATTTCAAATCCTAATTCAGAAATGATTTCTTCCGTTATTTTAAGCATTTTTTGATTTTTAACCTCAACGCTTAACTGTCCGAGACTTATTTCAATAATTTTAACTCCTGCGGCCAATAATTTGTCGCTTAAATAAGAAACACAACATCTGCAGATCATGTTTTTCAAAAAGTAACTTTTTGAAGTGGCCATAAGAGAATTAATCTTTAATTAAGGCAATATTTTAAATTTAAGACAACAATGTAAACTATTTTTCCTTTTCCAGGGCTATTTTAAATTCTTTTGGTGAAAGAAATTGTGGACTGTAATTTACCGCCAGATTGTTAGCGTGAAAGTTAAACGCTTTAAGATGATTGTGCGACCCCATAAGTAAAAAGTCATATACTTTTCTAATATTTTCTTCTTGAATTACATTGTCCAAAGCTTCTTGTAAGTCTTTGATATCCATTTCCTCAATTGTAAGGCCTTCAATAATAGCATCATGGAGCGATTTTTCCCCGAGGGCAATTAAAGCGTCGTAATGTTCCTGTAACTTTTTATTTTTATAAATGCCTGCTTTGTGATTTTCTGCCGGATCTACAATGTCATAAGCCTCTAGTAGCTCACGAACTTTTTCAGTATGAACATCTTCGCTTCTGCCAATATTATTAAAAACAGGTAAGCTGTAAATTTCTGCAAGATAATCATACACATCTCCGGCAAGAAACTCTTCTTCTCTGAGATAATTGAGGCTTTCAATTTCTTTTTTACTTAGTTCATTAATATTTTCAATGTCGATTTTTAATTCCAAAGCAAGACACTGACCTTGTCCCTGAATGAAGACAAATATAAGTGCTGTAAATAAAAATAGATTTTTCATGATATTAAATATTAAAGTATTTAACGTGAGAAAAGCATTCATTGTTCATTGATACCAGGTAATTTACCAGCAGAATTACAGTTGATTTATTGAATGCAATATCCGCCTATAATTAGCGCACCTCCTCCATTTTAATCAGATTATTCAAAATAGCATATATGGTTAAACCAGATATAGTTTTAATTCCAAGTTTATTAGTAATATTTTTTCTGTGTGTAATTACGGTGTGAGCAGAAAGGAATAATATTTCTGCAATTTCTTTATTAGTTAAGCCTTTGGCGACATGAGTAAGTATAGTTTTTTCCCTTTCGCTTAATTCTGAAGAGACGACATAGTTTGCTGATGGAGTTAATTCAGGATTAATAACCGATTTTAATTTTTGATAAATTTCTTCTTTAGAATCGTTAAGGTCAATTATTTCCCGAAATGAAGATAGCATACCCTTTCTAAAAGGTGAAACTGAAGAAATGGCAATGACCTTTTCAGAGAGTTCCATTTTAATATGAAAATTTCTATGGTCTTCAGTTTTTGGTATAAGGTTAGGGTTAATTACTAAAAAGTCAGGATTATGGCTTAAAATTTCAGAATTGATACTACCCAGGTTATCCATTTCTTTTACAACCATAGCCCCCTCAATTCTATTGATGATGGACACAACACCTTTTCGGATAAGGTAGGACTTTTCGGCTACTATGAAGCTGAGCCTTTCCATTAAATCTTAGTATATTTTTCTAGCAGGAGCTCTTCCATTTTAGCGACCTTTGGAATCAGGACCTTATCTTCGAGTTCAGCATGTGCGTTTAAATCTTTTTCAAGTCGAAAAAGCTCAGTAAGAAAGCGATTACACAATGCTTTGTCTTTGCATGGTGGAAGGTATTTAATTATGATATTTTTCAAATCATAAAGCTTTTCTTCAACATTATCATGTTCCTTTGCAAAATCGTTAATTGAATATGTCTTGATTTTTTCTACTAATTTTGAGTCTTTCGAATTTTGATTAAAAGAATCCTCTATCTCCAGCACATAAGGATGAACGATGTTTTCTTCTCTTTCTATGTGAGACTGCAATTCTTGTTGGTATTCACTAAAGAAGTTTTTAATTAAAAGGATGGGTTCCGGATTATCGAATATTTCTGATAAGCCAGAAATCATGCTCAAAAGTTCAGGAAGCTTTTCTTCGAGATAATACGTATGCGTTTTATGCAGATAATCGACAATAAGTTTAACAGGAAAACTATTTAAATCCTTTTGAGGAATATAATCATCATCGATAAAAGAATTTGTGATTTCAATAAAAAAATCAAGATTTACACCAAAGTCCTCACAAACCTCACCTACAGATTTATCACCAAATCCCAGATGAATATTAAATCGGGTAATTACAGGCAAAAGAGAATAATTCAAATGAATTACATCTGCCATTTTCATATCATGTGTAATATTCATGGCGCGCTATTTAGAATGAGTAAAGCTAAGGATTATTTTTTAAACAATTTGGCATCACTATTTTTTACTGGGAAATTCGTGCCATCTTCTTATTCTCAGGATTGACGAAATAACAACTTTTAAAACTCAATCGCTTTTTAAAACTTAGTTTCAATCCCGATAGCTATCGGCACCTCACCTCACAACACCACTCCCGATAGCTATCGGGAAGCACACCAGCACATTATTTCGTTACCCCCTTCTTAACGTCGCCTTCCCTCAAACCGAATTTTTCTCCATGCTCCAGATTGCCAAGTGGTTCAATATGCACGACTATATCATATACATTAGGGATTGAGGATTTAATTTCATCTTCCACTTTTTTCGCAACATCATGAGCATCTTTTACCGACATTATTGGATCCACTTCAAGGTCCATTGAAATCATATTATAGCTACCAAGTTTTCTAACCCTTACCCGATGTGGATTATGGGCTCCCTTTACTTTTTTTACGGCTTTGAATAATTCGCAATATAATTCAGGATCTTTCATCCCGTCCATTAACTCGATATTTGTTTTCAGGAACATTTTTATTCCAGCCCGCATTATCCAGAAACTAACAGCCAAAGCAGTAATCCTATCGAGAATGGGCATTTCTAAAACATGTGTAAAAATCAAACCAATCAAAACAGAGGCAGAAATAATGACGTCGTTTTGCATATTTTTCCCGTTAGCCTCTATCATTGATGAATTAACGATCTTTCCGACACTTTTTAAATAGGTTGCCAAAATGAATTTACCAAAAATTGAAAATACAGTAACTATAATTGCCAATTTACCTGGTATTTCTGTAATCTCATTTGAAATAATTCCTCGGGTAGTCGACAAAGCGAGCTGTATGCCTGCAAAAAAGATAACAAAGGACAAAACCTTAGTTGCCATTGTATCCGCTTTTTCATATCCGTAAGGATAATTGATGTTTGGCGGTTTCGCCATCAGGCGAGAAGTAATTAAGGTTATGAAAGAGGTGGCAATATCGCTGGCAGAATCAATTCCATCTGCAATAACGGCGAGACTTCCAGATATAATTCCAATCAGAATTTTAAGAATAGCGAGGATTAAATTCCCGATTATTGCTATCCAGGAGGCAAGTAAGATCTTTCTTTGACGTTGAATAGAATCTTTCATTTAATATGATAGGGGATATTGTAGAGACTAGGCACGCCTAGTCTCTACAATAAATACTACTTTGCTTTACCTTGATTAGCGACCGCCTCCATAGCCTTTTTTACGGCTTCTTCATCTCCAAGGTAATAGTTTTTTAAGGGCTGAAGGTTTTCGTCTAACTCATAAACCAAAGGCATTCCGGTTGGAATATTAAGTTTAATGATTTCTTCATCGGTCATTTTATCCAAATATTTAACCAATGCCCGCAAACTGTTTCCGTGTGCAGCAATAATAACACTTTTTCCTTCTTTAATTTTTGGTGCTATTGTTTCGTGCCAAAAAGGAAGGAACCTTTCAACAGTGTCTTTTAAACATTCCGTAGTGGGTGTTTCATTTTCATCCAAATCGGCATAACGAGGATCGAGTCCAGGATATCTCTCGTCTGTTTTTTCAAGCTCAGGAGGGGCAATATCGTAGGCCCTTCTCCATATTAAAACCTTTTCCTCTCCGTGCTCTGCAGCAGTTTCTGATTTATTAAGACCTTGTAGTGCACCATAATGACGCTCGTTAAGCCTCCAGTTTTTTACAAAAGGAATCCACAATAAGTCCATTTCATCAAGAGCAATCCAAAGAGTTCTCAGGGCTCTTTTCAGAACAGAAGTATAGGCAATATCAAATTCAAATCCATTTTCTTTGAGAACTTTTCCTGCGCTTTTCGCCTGGGATACGCCAGTCTCCGTAAGGTCTACATCTGTCCAACCAGTAAAACGGTTTGATAAATTCCATTCGCTTTCTCCGTGACGTAACAAAACTACTTTATACATGATTTTATGCTTTAGATTATTTTAAATTTTATGGAATGCAAAGGTAGGGAAAAAAAATGAGTGAATGAGTGTAATAGTGAGTGATCGCAGGTTGTTTTTCATATTGGCATTTCATATAATATGTAATGCAGATTATGAAATCATTTAGTTTGAAAAAGGAATTGAATTTTTATTGAACGGCAAGCTGTGCTGTAAGCCCTATTCTACAAACCGGTACCCTAATCCATCGACTACCTGTTTTACTTTTTGTATATCAACATTTTCTCCTTCAATAATTACCGTTCCTGTATTGATGTCTGCATTCGTTGAGCTTACTCCAGCAACACTTTTAATACCGTTCTCTACATTCATTTTACAGTGATTACAAGTCATTCCTTCTACTTGGATTTTGGTATTTATATCATTCATTATTGATGATTTTGTTGAAACTTTGGATGATTTTATTTTTGGAAGAAGGTATTTTCGGAATAAGCTGTTTACTATTGCCATGCTAAGTAATATGCCACTTAATACCTGCAACCAGTATGGTAAAATATCATGGCTGTGTTCGTTGCTATGCATGCCGGGCATTGTTAAGGTAAACCATTCTCTTGGTAAGGCCTCATTCACAATAACACCAAAAATAAGTGCCCCGGTAATTATTGAGAAAAGGTAACGATATAGGGTTTTTCTTCCCATGGAATTACCAATAACCGAAATAGTGGCAGCATTGGTGGCAGGTCCGGCCATTAGAAAAACTATAGCAGCACCGGGCGAAAGGCCTTTCATAAGAAGAACGGCAGCAATAGGAACCGAACCCGTAGCGCAGACATAAAGAGGAATAGAGGCCGCAAGGATAATCACCATACTCAGATAATCGTTAGAAAGGTATCTTAGAAAAAAATCATCTGGAATAATAACAGCTATCAGCGCTGCAATTAATAAACCTATTACCAACCATTTAACAATGTCTTCAAGAAATTCTCCAAAAGCATATGACAACATGGCCAGGGGACCAATTTTCTTCTTTTCTTCTGGCTTAGAATTTTGCTTGGGCTTAATATCGCCGTTTTCTTTTTTTTCAAGACGATTGGTTAATACGCCCCCAAAAACGCCGGTTATAAATGCAATTATTGGTCGAATAATAGCCATTGGAAGGCCTAATAGCGACCAGGTTACCATTATTGAATCGACACCGGTTTGTGGGGTAGAAATTAAGAACGAAACCGCGGATCCTTTTGATGCACCGTTTTTATAAAATGAAATACCTGTTGGAATTACTCCGCAGCTACAAAGAGGAAGGGGAACGCCAAGTAAAGCAGCATTTAGAGCAGATGCAGAATTATTGTTCCCCAGGTAACGGACAATTTTATGACTCGGGAACCAGGCATAGAGAACTCCCGCAAAAAGAAACCCCAGAAGTAAATAGGGGGCCATTTCAAGCGTCAGGGTTACAAGCTCTGACCAAAAATCTGAGATAAATGAAAATATAGTATTCATTAATTAATAATCTGTAAGTGTATAACAGATGATTCATTGAAAGGTTAAAGAAAAGCAGAAAAAAATTCAGAAAGGGTTAAATATTGGTTAAAAGGCAGACATTGGATTTACAAAAACAGTATTAAGCTAACGGCCATTACCATCATGCCCCCAATTAAGCCATAAATAGCCAGGTGATGTTCCCCATATTCCCTCGCCGTTGGCAATAATTCATCAAGAGAAATAAAAACCATAATACCTGCTACGGCGCCAAAAAGCAAACCAAATACAGAGTCGTTTAAAAAAGGTAAGAGTATAAAATATCCAATTATAGCACCGACAGGTTCTGCCAATCCAGAGAGAAAGGATAGAAAAAATGCTTTACGCCTATTCCCGGTGGCATATGAAATAGGAACAGAAACTGCAATACCCTCAGGAATATTATGGATGGCGATAGCAACCGCGATTGGAATGGCGATGGTAGGATCAGTTAGTCCGGCAACAAAAGTGGCCAGGCCTTCAGGAAAATTGTGAATGGCTATTGCCAGGGCTGTAAAAATGCCCATTCTGTAAAGCTTTCTGGTGTTGACATCTTTGTTACCTTTAACATCTTCAACCTTCCTTACCTCATGAGGATTTTCACCGGAAGGGATAAGTTTATCAATAATTGCTATTGCTGCCATTCCCCCAAAAAATGCAAGAACTGTATAAATTGTCCCAAGTTTTTCACCATGCACCAGTTCAAGAGCATCTTTGGCCTTCTGGAAAATTTCAACCATAGAAACATAGATCATAACTCCAGCAGAAAAACCGAGAGAGATCGATAAGAACCTTGTACTGGTTGTTTTTGTAAAAAATGCCAGAGCGCTACCGATACCAGTTGCCAGACCCGCAGAGAGGGTAAGGAGAAAGGCAAAAACAAGGGTTGATGTTTCGATTTCAGATGATATCATATATTATTTTTGAAATACAGACAATTCGAAAACCCAAAAAACGAGTAAAATACTTTGTAATCTACAATTTTTATTTGGTAACTATGAGGCCTTAATTTGATTTGTAAGTTTCCCGTTTTTTCTCAACCACAGAAGAACCCCGACTCCTAATAAAACTAATGGGATGCTAAGCAACTGTCCCATGTTTACATGTAAATTGTTTATCATATTTACCTCGAAATCAGACTGTTCGAATTTGACATATTCAATAAAAAATCGCGCAGAAAACACTAATATCATAAACCATGAAAATATAACACCTTCTTTTATTTTAGGACCATATTTACGAATGGCCCAAAATAAAATAACAAAAATTAAAAGATAACTAAGACCCTCATAAATTTGTGTTGGGTGACAGGGCAGGTGTTGTCCTAAAAACTCACCTGTTTCCTGATCGTAAAAATTTGCCCGGCTGCTTCGGTCTCTTATAAAAGAGAATCCCCAGGGAAGATCTGTAGCCCGGCCATAAATTTCAGAGTTCATAAGATTTCCCATCCGGATGAAAAATCCAGCAAGAGCAGTAATAACACCAATCCTGTCAAGTACCCAGAATAATGATAAGCCGGTTTTTCTCACAAAAAGATATAGAGAAATTAGGATTCCAATAGCAGCCCCATGGCTTGCAAGCCCGCCCTTCCAAACCATTAATATTTCAAGCGGATTTTTAATGAAATAGTCGAAATCGTAAAAAAAGCAATGACCTAATCTGGCTCCCAGAATTGTTCCCACGGCCATATAAACTGTTAGTTGATCCAGAATCTCAGTAGAAATACCGTCTTTTTTGAAAAATCGATTAAAAATCAAGTATCCAAAAAGGAAGCCACTTGCGAAAAGTAAGCCATACCAGCGAACACCAAAACTATCTCCAAACTGAACTAACCAGGGATCGACATCCCAAACAATACTTTGTAAAATCATGCTATGAATTTTAGATTTTCAAAATTACAAAATTAATTTTAACCATAACCTGAATTATTAATAAGAAAAAATATATACAGAAATTAAACGTTACAAGGAATAGTTTGTAGTTTTGCCAGATAAAACAATTTCATTGAAGAGAATCCTTTCATATACCATTCTTACCGGAACAATTTTATATTTTGCAAGCTGTGCAAAAATGGGAGGCCTTGTTGGGGGCCCCATTGATGAAGATCTACCCGTTGTTTTGGGAAGCAAGCCGGCAAACTATTCTCTGAATTTTGACAGAAAGAATATAGAAATCACTTTTGATGAATTCATAGTGCTAAAAGAAATAAATCAGCAGCTTGTTGTTTCTCCCCCTCTTGAAGAAAGGCTTGATGTACGACTTAAAAACAAATCTATTTTTATTGAGATTGAGAGTGAGCTTCGTGAGAACACAACTTACACACTGAATTTTGGCGAGGCTATTGAAGATAATAACGAGGGAAATCAACTTCTTAATTATGAATTTGTGTTTTCTACTGGCGATTATCTTGATTCTTTAAGCGTGGGTGGGCTTCTATTAAACGCCAAAGACCTAATGCCGGTTGAAGAGGCTGTTCACATAATGCTGTATGATAAATTAAGCGATTCAGTTGTTTATAATGAAATACCTATATATATTGGGAAAACAGATAAGGAGGGAAATTTCAGAATTAATAATTTAAAAGCAGA
Source organism: Bacteroidales bacterium (assembly GCA_023135955.1). Lineage (GTDB taxonomy): Bacteria > Bacteroidota > Bacteroidia > Bacteroidales > JAGLSB01. The sequence continues at coordinate 10,700 of JAGLSB010000829.1, forward strand.
TACATTTAAAATATTCGCGCTGAAGGATGTGAATAATAATTTTTTATTTGATCTTCCCAATGAGGAAATCGCATTTGTAGAGGATTATTTAATGGTTGACCCTGAATTTTTTAGAGAGCTAATTACACAAAGCCAGGATACAACAAATATCAACAAGGGTATTGACAGCGTCAACACGAACCAGTCTGACACATTAAAGACGACATTATCAGATAGTTTATCCAGAAAACCACTTATAAGAATCCCAGAAAAACTTGTTGTTGATCTATACCTCTTTCAGGAAGAAAATCAAGTTCAGTTTTTGAATGACTATAATCGAAAATCAAGAAATAAGATTGATTTTAACTTTTCTGTACCCGTTAGCGACAGCTTCTATGTTACTTATCTCCTTCCTGAACGAGAGAACTGGTTTCTAAAGGAGGAGTCTGTCAATCGGGACTCTTTTGTATATTGGATTATTGATAAACAAGTGAGGGAAATGGATTCCATACAAATGGAATTAAATTATGTCGTTTTGGATACAATGATGGAGTCGGTATGGAAAAAAGACAGCTTGTATTTTATTTTTCGTGATGTTCAAAAATCGGAGAGAAATAAAAATGACAAAGAAACTGATCTGAACGTTTTAAGGCTTTCCGGCCTGGCAAACAATTCAACAATCGAGTTAAACACAAAGCTTAAGTTATTATCTGAAACGCCCATAAACTATATAGACACAAGTCTTATTGAGTTTTATATGACAAAGGATACTAGTGAATATCGAGAGGACTACAAATTGATTAGAGATAGTGTCCGCTTAAGAGAAATGAATTTCTTAAAAGAATGGGAATCAGTAGGCAGGTATCACCTCATTATATATCCAGGAGCAGTAATGGACTTTTTCGGTAATACTACAGATACTCTTGATCTGACATTCAACATTAGAGACGAGGAATCTTATGGAGTATTAATTACTGAGGCGGATAGTATTCAGTATCCGGCCATTTTTCAACTATTAGACAGTAATGATAAGATAAAAAGGGAGGAATATTTCGATGAACCCGAAAAATTTCGATTTGAGTATCTCGCCCCTGGGAAGTATAAATTGAAATTTATTGAAGATATAAATGCTAATCGCAAATGGGATACCGGAAAATATATAGAAAAGAAACAACCGGAAAAAGTTTATTTTTATCAGGGAGAAATAGAAATAAGAGCGAACTGGGATCTTGAAATAAAACACAATAAAGAGTCAAGACCCTCACCAACAGAATAAGCGGTATAGAATTATTCTAACTCTTGCCACATAAGAGCTGCAGATCCCAGGATCGCAATGTTTTTATCTTGCAATTTACTGGGTAAGAGCTTTATTTTTCCTGAATATATTCCTAACAAGTATTTGTCAAGATATTTTTTTGTTGGCTTAAAGATTAATTCCCCGGCTTTTGAAAGTCCCCCAAATAAAAAGATTGCCTCCGGGCTTGTGTGGGCAACAGCATCAGCAAGTTTGAGACCAAGAATTTTCCCGGTATAGTCAAAAGCTTTCAAGGCTATTTTGTCACCTCTGTTTGCAGCATCACTTATTGTTTTGCTATCAAGTTCTTCAAAACTATATTTAATCAGTTCGCTTGTTTCGGTTTCTTTTGCGAGTAGGTTAAAAACGGTACGTTTAATTCCCGGGGCCGACACATATGTTTCCAAACAACCCTTGCGCCCACACGCACATTTTCTGCCATTCGGGTCAACAATAGTGTGCCCCAGTTCACCAGCAAACCCATCATGACCATAAACCAATTTGCCATTTACAACAATTCCACCACCAAGCCCTGTTCCAAGGGTAATCATTATGAAATTTTTCATGGTACGGGCATCGCCATATAGCATTTCGCCAAGGGCGGCAGCATTTGCATCATTTGTAACCTTTACAGGCAAATGAAATTCTTTTTCAAATAAACTAACCAGATTTATAACGCCCTTCCACGGTAAATTTGGGGCAGATTCAATTCTTCCTGTATAATAATTTCCATTTGGCGCACCAATTCCAACACCCTTTATTACAAACATATTCTCTTCCAGAGAATTATAAACATTCGATTTTAATTCAGAAATAAAATTTGAAACATCTTCATGATGGTCAGTGGGCATAATTCCCTCATTATAAATTTCCCCATCCTGATCTACAAGTCCGAATTTAGTAAAGGTTCCCCCAATATCAATGCCCAGAACAACGTCTTTCATATAATGTTTTGTTAGAGAATAATTTCAAATATCCAATGGCTAAAAAAATTTTTGCAGCAGACAAAAATAATAAATTCGCTCATTCGGGCAGGGAATTATTAAGAAAGATTACAGAAAAAGATTACAGAAAGCACAAAATCACAACATTTTAATTAACTTATGCAATTATTCTATATTTTAGCGTTATCAATAAAACTGTTAAATATGAAAACTATTATCGTTCCTGTTGATTTTTCTTCGGAATCAATTCATGGATTGGAAATGGCATTACTTTTTGGAAGAAAAGATAATGTAAATATTCAGATGGTTTATGTTCAGAAAAGAAGCCAGGATTACAGGCCGGGAACATACGAAGAGGAACATAAATATGCAGAAAACGAATTTGATAAAATAATAGAAAAATACAGCAAAGATATTGCATCAGATTCCAGATTAAGGTTTATCATTAAAAAAGGGAAAATTTATGAGGAAGTTGTTGAACAAGCAGAATCATATAAAGAGAGCACAATTATTGCTTCCACACATGGTGCCTCTGGGTTCGAAGAGTATTTTATCGGGAGCAATGCCTATAAAATAATTACAGCTACAAAAATATCGGTGTTAACTGTACGAAGGCGGCCACCAAAAACTATAAAGAAAGTAGTTGCTCCACTTAGGCTTCATGTCGACACTAGGCAAAAAGTTCCATTTGCTGCAGATTTGGCGCAATTATTTGGCGCAGAATTACATTTACTTGCCGTGAACCTAACAAATAATAAAAAAGACCAAAAAAGGATGAAATCTTATTTGCAACAAAGCACATCCTATTTAAAAAGAAAAGGTTTAAAACCAATTGTAAAGAATCTAACTGGTGAGAATTCTGTTTCAACAGTTTGTAATTATTGCAATGCAGTTGATGCTGATATTGTTACAATAATGTCAAGCCAAAGATCGAGCATGGCCATTCTTATGGGTAGTTACTCACAGCAGATGATAGCCAGGTCTAACTGTCCTGTTTTGAGCGTTAACGCAAAAGAAAAGCACATTCCTGCAGGATTTACAACACGGGGCTATCGTTAGAGACAAGTCTTTATTACTAAGTATAAAATCACAAACAAGAAGTCTGGGGAGAGTCTTTTTATATTGATAACATTCAAAACAAGTAGTTAAAATCTTTTTATCTTTGCAGTTAAAGGATTATCTGATGCAAAAGCTATTTATTCACAATACCTTATCAAGAAAAAAAGAAGAGTTTAAGCCATTAAATCCACCTAATGTAGGATTATATGTATGTGGGCCTACTGTATATGGTGACGCTCATTTAGGGCATGCGCGGCCGGCCATTACATTCGATTTATTATACAGGTATTTAAAACATCTTGGATATAAGGTTAGATATGTTCGAAACATTACTGATGTTGGACATCTGGAGAATGATGCAGATTCTGGTGAAGATAAAATAGCAAAAAAAGCCCGACTTGAACAGCTTGAGCCAATGGAGGTAGTACAGTTCTTCACGAATCAGTACCACGACCACATGAAAAGCCTGAATACCCTTTCACCTAGCATTGAACCGCAGGCCTCTGGGCATATTATTGAGCAGCAAACGATGGTTAAGCAGATATTAGATAATGATTTTGCGTACGAATCTGGCGGTTCCGTATATTTTGATGTTGAAAAGTACAGTGAAAAGTATAATTACGGCATTTTGTCTGGACGTAAAACAGATGAATTGTTATCCAATACGAGGCAGCTAGAGGGGCAGGATGAGAAAAAAAGCCCAATGGATTTTGCCATTTGGAAAAAGGCAGATGAAAGGCATATAATGAAGTGGCCATCGCAATGGGGCGAAGGATTTCCCGGCTGGCATTTGGAGTGCTCGGTTATGTCTACAAAGTATCTCGGCGAAAAATTTGACATTCATGGAGGAGGACTTGATCTTCTCTTTCCGCATCATGAGTGTGAAATTGCACAGACTGTGGCAGCAAATGGTGAAGACTCTGTACAATATTGGATGCATAATAATA
>JAGLSB010000083.1 GCA_023135955.1 Bacteroidales bacterium
TCAGATGAATTAATCAAGGGAATCCTTAACAGCTATTCCCAGGTTTTCTTTGCTACGAATCAAACCTTTGCTATCATTCTTATTTTGGTGAGCATGGTCGATCCAAATTCTGGAATAGCAGGTTTAATTTCCGTTATTGTAGCTAATATTACCGCTATTGGCCTGGGTTTTAACAAAAGAGATGTAGAAAAAGGCTTATATGGATTTAATTCTCTGTTGGTTGGCCTGGGTGTTGGTTATTACTTTGATGCTAATATCCAGTTGTTCATTATTATTATTGCCGCTTCAATATTGACCCTGTTTTTTGTTACTCTGTTTAAGGGAATACTTCAAAAATACCATTTACCTTATTTGTCGCTTCCCTTTTTATTCGGAATTTGGACGATCCTGGCTTCTTCTGGTAGTTTTGAATCTCTGGGAATCAGCGAGCGGGGAATTTATACTCTGAATAAATTATATAGTATCGGTGGCGCAAAGCTTGTTTCGATTTACGAATCTTTACATAATATTCCTCTAAATAGATCATTACAAATATATTTTAATTCTATCGGAGCTATATTTTTTCAATTTAAAGCAATTCCTGGAATATTTATAAGCATTGGAATATTGTTATATTCCAGAATCGCCTTTATGCTATCCCTTTATGGTTTTTATATTGCATATCTTTTTTATTCTTTATTGGGCGGCAACATTTCCGAGCTAAGCTATACATATATAGGATTTAATTATATACTTACGGCGATTGCCATTGGCGGATATTTTATGATTCCGTCTAAAAAATCATTTATCTGGTTATTATTATTGATTCCCCTTGTAACTTTAATAACCCTTAGTTTGGCCAAAGTGTTTTCTCTTTATAATCTCTCTGTCTATTCGCTCCCATTTAATATTGTCGTTATTATGTTTCTTTATGCATTGAAATGGCGGGTAAACCCAAGTGAAAATCTTACCGAAGTTCTTGTACAACAAGGTTTTCCAGAGAACAATTTATATTCTTTTCAAAATCAAAAAATTAATGCCTTTCATAGAAACCTTATCCCTTTTAAGCTTCCTTTCTATGGAAAATGGACCGTTTCTCAAGGTCATGAAGGAGTGCACACTCATAAAGAGGATTGGAGATATGCCTGGGACTTTGTTGTGCTTGATGAAAAGGGTTTGCAATATAATAATATGGGGCTTTACCCTCAGGATTATTACTGCTATGGGAAGTCTGTTATCTCTCCAGGGGCGGGTACTGTTGAAGAGATTGTTGATAACGTCCCTGATAATGAAATCGGAAAGGCAAATCTGACGTCTAATTGGGGAAATTTCGTTATTATTAAGCATTCTGAATATTTATATTCTAGTTTAAATCATCTTAAACCAGGGTCGATTCCTATTAAAGTTGGCGATAAAGTGAAGAGCGGTCAGAAAGTTGGTGAGGCCGGAAATTCCGGTAGAAGCCCATATCCTCATCTTCATTTTCAATTTCAAGCAACACCTTATGTTGGTTCAGAAACAATTTATTACCCCTTTTCTTATTTTATGGTTAAAAAAGAAGAGGATTACCAATTTAAGACTTTTAATTATCCTCTGCTAGATCAGCTGGTTACCAATATCGATAGCAGCGTATTGATGAGGCAGAGCTTCGCCTTTGTACCGGGACAAAAACTTTCCGTAAAATATAGTATAAATAACATTTCTGCTGAAGCCAGCTGGGAAATATATTCAGATCCTTACAACCGCTCATATATATACGACCCCGACAGCAAATCAATTGCCTACTATGTGAATGATGGAAACCTCCTATATTTTACACATTTTGAGGGTTCCCGTAAATCGGTATTGTATCATTTTTATCTTGGGTTTTATAAGGTTTTACAATCGACATACAAAGACGTGGAGCTTCGTGATGAAGTGCCACAGAATGCAAGCTTCCGTTTTCCATGGTTAAGCATTCAGGATTTCATCGCTCCTTTTTATATGTTCCTGAAGTCTGCTTATTCTTCGAAATTAATTTCGATTGACAACTTGTTTCAACCTAATGAATTAATATTTAAATCAAGTGTTAAAAACCTCATTTGGAAAAAAGAAATTGAAAATAAAGACTTCACAATCACAATTAAACCAGATCTAATAAAGTTTGTAATGAAAAATAAACAAAATGAAATTAAGGCAGAAATACAATAAAGCGGGACTGATTTTGCTTCTGGTCATTTGGGGTCAGGGATCTTTTGCTCAAAAAGATGCTTCTTTTGTATACCTTGATAGTTTAAGTTATCAGCAATATCTTCAGGAAGACTGGAGCGCGCTTATTAAAACCACCCGAAAGGCATATAAAAACAACATGGATTACTATTACATGCGAATGAGAACGGGTATTGCCTACTACGAAAAGCAAAGATATATGCTGGCTGAAAAGCATTTT
>JAGLSB010000830.1 GCA_023135955.1 Bacteroidales bacterium
TTTGATCCATTGTTTTATCAATTACAAGATCGCCCATTTTGTCTCCATTTTGGTGAAAATAACTAAGGGTGAGTTTGTCGTTTGACACATCTACCAATGTCATATTTGACAAATTATTACCTCTTCCAACCAATTGGATCAAATCTGAATTCGAGTCTTTTGTTACGGTTGTCATGTGCACCTCACCAGCAAGATATAAATCAACCTTATACTTACGGAGAACATTTAATATTTTCTCGCTTTCGTTTTTATCAACCATCATACCACTGCTGCCGGTTTTCCGAACCGGATAAATTATAGGCAAATGTGACTGAACTACAATATGTTTGATAGTTGGGATGTTTTGTACCTCTGCTAAAACTGATTCAAACCATTCGAGATGTTTGCCTGAAATATCACCATTTACTACTCCTTCTGAACCCAAATTCTTATCATCAGCATCAAAACGAAACATATCCAATGTTATAAACAATACGTTTTTATACTGAACAGCATTAGAAGTATGTTCGTATTTAGTCCCTACCGGACGAGGTAATGCACTTCCGATTTTTTCAGTAAATCTAGATGCTCCATTTTCATCCAAAGTAAATGTATTTGCAAATCCCTGTCGAAAATTGCCAATATGTTTAACCACTTCGCTTCCCTTCCTCCAAGGATTATCTCCCAGTTCATGGTCCCCTACTGCCATCAAAAAGTTTTCATAACCACCCTCAGTTACAATCTCCCAAAGTCCTTCGTAACATAGTCTTGATGCCTCCAAAATTACCTCTTGCGTGTTAAAATCCTTAAACTCAGGATGAGCTTTAAAGGGCTCCAGAAACTTTTGTCTGTACCAATGTCCGCCATTACAGTCGCCGGGCATTACAATAAGCTCACCTCCATATCGCTCTTTCATTTGTTTGAACTGTTCCGTTTGTTCCTTAATACGGATTTCACGTTCAGGAATATCTTTGGCAAAACCTTCTGCATTATGATAGTCAGGTACATTTATAAACCGCCAGGTTTTGTATTCTGTTTGTGAGAAAGCTCCAATGGAGATCATCAAAAAAAGTACTATTAACACTTTCATTTTTAAATATTTATTGTCGTTGATTTAAATTATTTGTACTTATACAAGTTGCTCCGGAAATATCTAATTCGAGCTGCAACCTGAATCCTGCATAAAGATATGGATTTCAAGCCATTAAGGTTTATTCCATTTTACTCCGGCTATGTTATTTTCAAATTCCTTAACCTGTTTTTTATACTTTCTTTCATATGCCAAATTATTCCACTCATGTGGATCATTTTCAAGGTCGAACAAATAATAGTTGCCGGTTTTTGTTATTGTAAACCGGTACTTGTCAGTAACTAAACCATAATTTCCCTGTGCGCAGGTATAAGTGATGTTTTGCCACTTAACTTTCTTATCATACAGCAATGGAACCAAACTATTTCCATGTAAATTTATTGAGTCAGGTTTTTCAATTCCTGCTAATTCAAGAATAGTTGGATAGAGATCAATATTTTGAACAACATTATCAACAACCCCGGATTCTTTTAAGTCAGGCGTTTTTATCAGTAGAGGACAACGAAGCGAAATGTTATAGCCTGTATTTTTTCGCCATTTTCCATGATCAGTTAAATGATAACCGTGATCGCCCCAAACGATGATAATAGTATTTTCATATAAGCCTTCATCCTTTAAAGTCTGGATTACTTTACCCATCTGAGCATCGGCATAAGTCGTACTAGCCATATAGCCACGTATTAATTTTTGAGCCATTTCATCACTCACTCCTTCATTCCATATTTCACTGCCTTTTCTGCCTGTAAACTCTTCCGATTTCATGCTTTTTTCGACACCCTCAGGAATATATGCCAATTTGCCCGCATCTTCCGGATACATATCAAAATATTTCTTTGGAGCAACCCAGGGCATATGAGGTTTAGCAAAACCACACGCAATCATAAATGGTTTCGTTTTATCTCTTTTATTTTTGATGTAATCAATAACATCTTCTGCAACCTGACCATCTTTCAGTATATTATCAGGCCCGTCAACAGCAGCATACATCAAAGAAGCCGGTCCATTACCTGTCTTCTTGTAAGTTTCAATCTGATCCTGTCTTCCACCAATATCTACTATTTTGCTTAATATCTCCGGACTTCCTTCCATGTATTTTCCTCCCCCTGGTTTACCGGAATAATCCCATGAAGATTTTTCTGTTTTTGGAGCTTCTCCATGATAAATTTTTCCACGTGTGGCGGTCCAATATCCGTTATCTCGCAATACTTTTGGCCAGGTTGTTTGAAGTCGTACCATATCCTTGGTATTTGCCATTTTGCCATTTACCTGCAATTGATTATCGAACCTGATTCCGGTTAACATGCTTGCTCTGGAAGGAGAGCATAAAGGGTAATTGACGTATGCCTTATCAAACATTATTGCTTCTTTAGCCAAAGCATCAATATTGGGTGTTAATGGTTCTGGCTCGCCATAAGCGCCAATCAGCGGACGTAAATCGTCAAAGACTATAAAAAGAATGTTCTTTTGGGGTTCCTTACAGTAAGCCATCGAATATAAACCCACAAATAATGTGGCAAGTAATACTTTGATAGTGTATATTTTTATCATAAAATTAATTTTAAAAGACTGTTCATAAATTTTTGCATAAATCTTATTCTGATTTTCCTTTGAGACTTGCCTTGTCTTCTCCTTGTACACTCCATATATTTACAAATTCCTTTATCGTTGGGGCTTCATTTTGAGGCAGACTTTTTGCCAGTTCTTCTTTTTTAGCTTTATACTCAGGCTTATCTGCCAGATTATGCCATTCATTGTCATCCGACTTATGATTGTATAGCTCTTCAGTGCCATCAAAATACCTGATATATCTCCAATCTTCTGTTCTAACACTAAAATTCCCTTTCCCCCATGATGTTATCGTAGGTTTAGTCAGTTCCTTTTGGGTATTATTTAATACCGTAACTAAACTTTCTCCATCTACATATTCGGGAACTTCCAAACCTGCAAAATCAGCGATGGTTCTGTACACATTAATCAAGGATACAGCTTTTGTATATTTCCGGTCTTTGTACTGCTCCTTTTCCCTGCCATCATATATGATGAAAGGTACTTTTGTAGCTTCTTCCCATAGGGTAAATTTTCTAAAACTCATCTTTTCTCCCAAATGATAGCCATGGTCCGACCATAAAACAACGATGGTATTATCTGCATAAGGACTTTCTTCCAGCGCATCCAGCACTCTTCCAATATTGAAATCAGCCCAGGAAATACATGCTAAATATGCACGTCGTACATCCTCCCATGCTTTATCCTTTTTAAATTGACGATCATCACGAACTTTTCGAAAACTATTTCCTTCAACAGGGATATCTTTTATATCTCCTTCAAGAATTGCAGGCGCTTCGATATGTTCTGGCAAAGCATCAAAAAAACGCACAGGACAGTCAAAAGGCAGATGTGGTTTTACAATTCCTACTGCTAAGAAGAAAGGTTTATCGTGTTTCTTATTTATAACATCCACGCCGTAGCTTGCTACTTTGTAATCAGTATGATCCTCGTCGGCATTAAAGGTAGGTCGGAAAGACAATTTGCTATCATTCCCCACCTGATAACCATAGCCTTCCTTAAACTCTTTCTTACCTTTCGCTTCCTCTTTTGGTAAAAAATCAACCCATTCTCTTGAATCACCTCTCAAACCATGATGAATTTTTCCGGCAGTATAGGTGTTATAACCATCTTCATTTAATAATCGAGGTAAGGTGGTGTACCTGTCCATTAATTGCACGTGTATTTCATCACCATAAAAAGGATATAATCCCGATTTGAATGGTTCAACACCATATAACAGTGCATTTCTACTTGGTGAGCAACCTGGAGCAGAACAATGAGCATTAATAAAACTCACACCTCTCTCGGCCAACTTATCCATATTCGGCGTAATTGTCTGTGGATGTCCGCCCAAAAAACCGGTCCAGTCATTCATGTCATCAATTGCAATAAACAAAATGTTTGGTTTCTCATTTTCGGAAACTTTTTTCAGGCCGGTTCCACATCCGACAAATGTAACGGACATTAATAGACTTAAAATTAAATGTTTAACTTGTTTCATTAGATTTATTTTTTTTCTCCTGTATTTGAAAATCATTGTCTGTAATTGCCTCTGTATTTAATTATGCTGAATTAAAAATCCAGCTCAATAATGCTACTTTCCATTCCTTATATTTCTGCTAATTCTTTTAACCTGCCAATAAGTGGATAGCCAGGATTGTATTCATTTATATAGTCGTGCAATATCTTTAAACCATGATCAGGACGAGCCGGGATTCTATAAATGGCATCTCCGTTTTCTTTCCTTCTCTTGTGCTCCTTTAATAAGGCCCTAATTATAAGACCAAAAGTTTTCATTATTCTTATTTTTTTACCTTTTAGATAATTAGGATAGGTTTTACCAATTTTTCTACTGAGCTTATCTATCTATTACAATTTGTTTTTGGGTAAATACTTTTCCTTCTGATGTTGTGATTTTAAGATACACACAACCGCGTATGTTTTGAGGCAATGATATTTCTATGTTGTCTCCATCAATGCTTTGAGTATAAATACGCAGACCTTGTAATGAGAATATTTCCAATTCTCCTCCTTCATTATTGTGTAATTCAATTCTTATTGTTTCATTACTTGGGTTTGGATATATTCTGAAATCATCATTAATAGAAGGGATGTTGGTTATAGGGGGTAAATCAGGATTTGTTTTCCGTGCCACCAGGAAGCGTACTCCTCCTGCCGGAATATGAATGTTTATTTCATCATTTTTATCTATTAATTCTCCCAAATTACCATCATTACTCAATTGGTCAGAAATTGTCCAGCCCTCCGGTGCTGTTCCTTTTTTGAGTTTTACATTGCGCTCTGTCGGAGTTAAGACATTGTTGTCCATCAACACCATAAACAGGATGTTTCGGTCGCCTTTTTGTTGAGTCATTTGCCAAAAGCAGTCGCCATCTACATAGAAAAGCATATTGTGCTTCTGACTTTCCAACTCTTTTGTAATGCTATCACGAGCTTCCTCCAAGGTGCCAAATTCATCCCAACTGTTAACATCGGTAGTATAGACTTTTTTCACCTCTGAAAATTGTTCTATCTTACTTTTGCTACTATAAGGGTAAAGCGCCACCACTCCGGACGGAGAGGATGGCAGGAAATTTTCCCAACGTCGTTTGGTATTAAACAGATAGGATGTCATATCATAATCAGGAATAGAGGTGTAGGCATTCCAACATTCCAAATTATTTACCGCATAATCTTGCGGTTGAGGGGCATACAAGTGCCAATCGTGGTTCAAACTTTCGTTTGCAAAACGAGCATCCGGTTCCGGAATAGCAATGGCTACCGGAGAGACTCCTTTCATCTGCTCCACATCGGGAACTGATGGATAGATACCTTTTTCAACTAATTGAAAAAATTTGATAAAACCCTGTCGCCACGCATTTTGATACATATACGTAGAATCTGTAATATCGCCTCTTTCAAACAAAGGATTATTCTTATAGATGGCCGTACTTCTAAATACCTGCGCACCGGAGGCATATTGCGACATCAGATGTCTGAATACAACATGGGCATTACGCATATCTGTCCATTCTGCCACACGGGCTGCCGTAAGGTTGTCTCCAATAGTGTTACATCCCCAGCCTCTTACCTGATCTGACATCCAAAGCCCCATACGCTCCGAAAAGCTCCAATCTAACATACGTGTATTGGAATTCTCAACCCCCAACACCAACATATCGTTGTATTTGGGGAATAACAAAGCGGCTCTCTCTTTGCCCATTCCTGTAAAGGTAGCGCCTTTACCTAACATCATAAATACCGGAGGCTTTACGCCCTTCTCCCTGGCTTTT
>JAGLSB010000831.1 GCA_023135955.1 Bacteroidales bacterium
TAAAGATTGTCAGAAAGCACATGAATATAGTGAGACTTTGAGAGCAAATGGGAAGATATTGTTAAAAGTAAGTTGACAGGTAATAATTTCACTTCTTTAATATCTTAAACTCCAACCCTCCCACAATCCATCTCCCGGGCTGCACCAGGCTCCCAACATCATTATATTTTGTATCGAATAAATTGGATGCTTTGAGATATAGTTTATAGGATGGTCTATTATAGTAGAGGCTTAAATCATTTAATAAATAAGGTTGAAATGCTGATGTAAATCGAACCATATTAGCTTCATCATAATCGGGATATTCACCATTTCTAGCTGAGTAAATTATTTTATAATCGAGACTGAAATTAGTGTAAAACTGAATCTTACTGGAAATAACTAGTTTATGTCTGAGAAAATCCCCGGCATATTTAGATTCATAATTTCCCTCTGAAAATTCCTGACCGATATAGGCATATGTAATCATTAAGGTTTTCAAGCTTATTTGTTTATCTACACCCTTTCCAGAATATCCAAAGTTTAACTCAACTCCTCTACTCAGAATCTCTCCAATATTTGTAGCTTCGTAAACATCACTTTCATCATACATTACCCAATCGATCACCTCCTTGCCAAAATCATTAAAATAAGTAATTCCTGCATTTATCTGCTGTGTTTTTAACTCGATACCTGACTCAAAAGCGAGTAGTTCTTCGGGTTGAAGCAATGGATTACCTTGATTTGAAGGATCTGCATAGAACATATCAGTAAATGTTGGAAGACGCAAACTTCTCCCAACTGAGCTAAATATCTTTAATCTTTCATCTGCAAACTTATAGCTAATATCTAATCCCGGAAAAACCTCCCATGCATTCTGATAATCAACATTCCTGTTCAGCAAAAATCCTCCAGAAATATAGAATTGTTTTATTTGATATTTTTGCTCAATATGAAAACCAATATTATTTCTTTCATATCTTCTTGTATACCATACAGAGTCTGCACTTTTAACACGAATTTCCTCATCAGTTTCAATTCCCAGAACTGTGCTCAGGATATTTTCTGTTTTGCTTTCAATCCTAATCTGAGTAATCCCTAATTTTGAGATGAAGTAAGCCGATAGTTTTCCTCCATAAGTATCCGTTTTATGAAAATTCTCATAAAAAGAGGGATCATCCCTTCTTAATAAGAAATGATCCAAATGCTGTCGGTACCAAATATGTCCTTCAATTTTCAATTTTCCGGTGTAATTAAATCCAAGACTTCCAAAGCTGGTTCCTGTTTCCTCAAACTGATCGGGGAAAATGGGGGAATAAAAATCATTGGCACCAAAAGCTTTCTGGCTTATCCCTCCCTGCCAGAAAAATTCAATCAGATTCAGGTTCAGCCCTCCATAGTAGTTGATATTTGCTATTGAGAAGTCTGTATTATGGGTATATCCGTCTGATTTACTTTTTGAAAAGCCCAGATTATGATAATAGTTGTTTTCGGAATAACCAGCCGATAGATGGCTATTAAATAAATTGTTCATACCATAAGCAAACCCACCTGATAATCCGTTTTGATTCCTCCGTGTTATAATATTTATGACCCCCTTAAATGCGTTTGCGCCATAAATTCTAGCTGCTGAACCATGCAGGATTTCAATCCTTTCTATTGAAGAAAGAGTTATGGGAAGATTTAGATTAAAATGTCCGGTTTGCGGATCACTAATACTTATGCCATTAAGCATTACCAGAACCTGATCAAAGGTCCCTCCCCGGAGTTGAATATCGGCCTGTACTCCGTTTGTGTTGCGCTGGCGGACATCTATACCAACAACATATTCCAGAAGATCCTGTATTGTAGAGGCGGGCGACGACGATATCTCTTGTGAAGAAATTATTGTAACTGTTCTTGCTAGCTGACTAAACACGTCTGGTGCTGCCTGGGCAATAACCTCAACTTCCTCAAGATCATAAGTATTTGAAATGCTTACTGTATCATCTAATTGTGAAAATACAACAAAAGGGGTTTTGATTATGGAAAGAGAAAAAAGAAGGACAGAAATTTTAATTATTTTATTAAGACTTGCAAATGCCGCAGCTTTATGCCTGGTCCAGCGTTTGAAATATGTGAGTGATTTGTGTTTATATAAAAGTGTAAGCATATTCTTAGGTATTTGATGCAAAAATAGGAAATTGCGTGATAAAGTAGCTAAGATATTCTTATTTGGGAAAGATAAATAAGATAATTTGTATGGTCAAAATTATATGATCAACCATATAACAGCAATAATACTTCCTGTCAACCCTATCCACATAGGGATTCCATAATAAATCCGTATTTTCTCAGCCAGAACCCAGCCAGAACTATTAATTGATGAATAGATTAGAGCCCCAAGACCTACCAAAGAAATATTTTGGCTCCATTCAATAATAAAGAATAATCCTGCTGCACCTATAATAAGCAATCCACCAGTAATAAACTCAGCAAAAAAATGAGGCCAAAGCATATTTTCACCTTCCCTCCATTTGAAAAAATTTCCCTGTCCGTTAAATTTCCCCCTTAAAATATCAGTAATCCAGATAATGAATATCCCAAGACCCAAAATGAACATAAAAATTGGGATAATCTTGTTTTCAATCAAATCATTTTCAAATGGCATTGAACCAATAAAATCTATATTCATATTAAAATATCTATTAAATAAAAATCACTCAGGAAGACCTTATTTGGTCTTCCTTTTAAGTTAACTATAAACATATCATTTAATGGGTTCACCAGTATTATTTAAATCAATTTTTATGATGTGGTCAGACTCAGGGCTCTTACAAGAGTATGTTATCAGGAGAATTGTCATTGCCAGAATGGCTGAATTAAATATTTTCATAATAGAGTAGTAGATTTATTTTCCTAAAGTTAAAAAATCATTCTGTATTTTTTGCTCATAGAAAATTAAATATAGAATGTTAGGTGTCAACTAATTGAATATTAAAGAAGGAAAAATAATGTGGTATTGTTCTATTTGCCCTGAATGGGCAAAACATCAATAACCACGGGTGAAACCCGTGGCAAAGTGAATATCCAAAAGGACCAGTCCCAATATTTTTGCCTGCGGCAAAAATATTGGGACTGGTGTTATGCTGCGATTCCATACCACGGGTTTCACCCGTGGTTATTGATATTTAAGCCCTTCAGGCTTATTGAAATTACGTGATCGCCCACAAGATATGCCCCTACTTTAAGGTATTTAATGCGTTGACCCCAGAAATATAAGTATTACAAAGAGCAGAGTATTCGGGTGGGAAATGATATAATTTAATGAACTACATGCTTTTTAACATATTTTTATATCTCAAAGTTTGGATAGAGATAAAATCCTACCTTACTTTGCACACTCAATCTATATTGTCTTTAATAGACGATTTATAAAGAAGAGGCGAGAGACAGGCTCCGCGACCCTCTGGCAACCTGCCTCCTTCGGGAAAGGTGCCAAATCCTGTTCGGATAATATTGTCCGATAATATAAATCAGAACAGTATGAAAAACACAAAATTCAGAATTCAATCAACCTTTTTGGAAAGCATCACGCTTCAGTCCTCATTGTCTATGATAATGCCCGGAGTGTGAATTGTGAGCTTTGAAAATTCTTTCTTGAATTAAACGGAACCTTTCTATCTCTTACTTTTCACACGAATCACCACCACGAAATGGGATAGGTATTTACTATTCAATTGCCCAATATTATTTTCCATTTCATTTCCAATAATAATTCATATTAATAATATTAAAACTTAAATATCATGAGTGAATATCATTTTGAAACACAACAGCTACATGCTGGTTACGAACCCGATTCAGCAACTAATTCAAGAGCTGTACCCATATATCAAACTACATCTTTTACCTTTAATGATACTGAGCATGCAGCTAATTTATTCGGATTAAAGGAATTTGGGAATATTTATTCCCGGATAATGAATCCGACCACCGATGTATTTGAGAAAAGAGTCGCTGCGCTAGAAGGCGGAATTGCTGCGCTTGCTACTTCCAGTGGTCAGTCGGCACAATTTCTTGCTCTGACAAATATCCTTCAGCAAGGAGATAATTTCGT
>JAGLSB010000832.1 GCA_023135955.1 Bacteroidales bacterium
TTGAGATAATCAAGTATTTTTCATCTTCCGATACTTGCGCTCTAAAACTCCAACCAGGATTCTTTGTGTCCTCATAAATTAACTTATCCTCATCCTGAGATGTACCTGCAATATGATAATAAAGTTTATTGTTTTCATTTAATCCGCTTAAAACAGAACCATCGCCGGGTTTCTCATACCTGCTGTAGAAAAATCCTTCTTTATACCATGCAAGGGTTGAAAATTTTATCCATTGAAGGTGATCGGGTAGTATTTCTCCTGTTTCAACATCTTTAACCATAAACTCGTTCCAGTCTGATCCAGCTCTGGAAATGCCATAGCCGACATATTTTGCATCCTTTGATACGGAAAAAGTAGTAAGGGCTACTGTTCCGTCATCAGAGAAAGTATTAGGATCCATAAATATTTCACCTTTTTCGTTCAGGTCAGATGTTTTATACACAACACTCTGATTTTGCAGGCCATCATTATAGTAATAGAAATAATTATCTCCTTCTTTAAATGGTGTACCCATTCGTGAATAATTCCATAATTCTTCCAGTCTGTCTCTTATCGCATCTCTATACGGAATCTGATCTAAATAACTGAATGTAACATCATTCTGAGCTTTCACCCATTCTGCAGTTTCCTCTGACATATCATCTTCCAGCCATCTGTATGGATCGGCAACTTCAACGCCAAAATAATTATCGACGGTGTTGTCTTTTCTTGTTTCGGGATATTCCATTGTTTGTTGATTGCATGAAACAATTGCGAATACCATACTTAACAGAAATAATTTTCTCATTTTAGTATTGTTTTTAATTAAGTTTTTCTTCATTTAAGGCCATCAAAAGCGTGATAATTTTAGATTAATTATCAAAAATACTATTCTCTTGTAAAGAGCCCAATAAAACAAATATGTTTTTTAAGGATGAATGGAAAAAAGAAAAGGCCATCTTCGAAGACAGCCTTTTTCTTAATTAAATTAATATAGTATTCTTAATTTCTTCTATCGTTATCTCTTCTGTCGTTATTCCTTCTATCGTCATTTCTATTTTCAGGACGAGGGAGAAGTACTTTTCTTGAAAGTTTCATTTTACCAGTTTTTGGATCAATTCCAATTAACTTAACTTCAATTTCTTCACCTTCTTTTAATACTTCCTCAACCTTTTCGAGTCTTCTCCATTCAATTTCAGAAATATGTAGTAATCCTTCTTTTCCAGGAATAATCTCAATAAATGCTCCAAAAGGAACGATTGACTTTACTTTTCCTTTATAAACTTCGTTTACTTCAGGAACTGCAGTAATTGCTTTAATCTTTGCCAAAGCAGCGTCGATATCATCTTTATTAGTTGCTGAAACATCTATTATACCTTTATTTTCAACTTCTTCAACAACGATAACAGTATTTGTAGATGCTTGTAGTTCCTGTATAATTTTACCACCAGGTCCAATAATAGCTCCGATTAAATCTTTAGGTATTTCTACACGAACAATTCTAGGTGCGTGAGGTTTATAATCGGTTCTGGACTCAGAAATGGTTTCTGTCATTACGCCGAGAATATGTTCGCGACCTGCTTTCGCCTGAAGTAATGCTTCAACAAGTACTTCATAACTTAAACCATCAACTTTAATATCCATCTGTGTAGCAGTAATACCATCTTTAGTACCTGTTACTTTAAAATCCATATCTCCCAGATGATCTTCATCTCCTAAGATGTCGGAAAGAACAGCATGCCTACCAGTCTCGCTATCGGAAATAAGTCCCATTGCAATACCAGAAACAGGCTTTTCCATTTTTATACCGGAATCCATTAGTGCAAGACTACCAGCACAGACTGTTGCCATTGATGAAGAACCAT
>JAGLSB010000833.1 GCA_023135955.1 Bacteroidales bacterium
AGTTGATTACAGGAAAGGTAGACTTTATGTCTCAAGCTCTTGTTTGCCTGTCATTCCAGAATCTAAAAAGCAGCTTAGAAAATCAATATAAAGAGATGGCTGAAATAATTTTTGAATCTATTCTGGATGATATGGAAAAGCCTGATATCTCTAATCGCCATCAATATTCGTTTAGGATGTATTATTATTTATTTGAATATTTGAAATGTGTATAGAATATATTTTCTTTCTCTTTAAATTTACAAAACTCACTGACAAAGGTTTATATATGTTTTGAGCCCGTAAAATCTGTATTCTATATAAGTTCAAATTGAACAACAAAGTCGGCTTTATCATAACATCAATGATAAGAAACTCCCATCCCGATGCGCGTGTTGTTGTTGCAGGGTAGAAAAGAAAAAGCGAGTTTAGGAACATGTATCTGATTGGTGATAACGGACCGGTTAAGAGTTTGAAAGCTGATGCAGATAAGCTTGACGATTGATGGCTTATTTAAAAAAAATTACGTTGATTTGTATAATTAGAATATTCGATTTAACATGAAAAATTTACGATTACATATTTTACTCAGTGTGAGTTTGTTATTTTGGATGCTTACGGCTTATGCTCAGTATGAAGCAGGCGACACTATTTATGTCCCAACAGATAGCTATGCTCCCCTAACGATTGAGGCAGAGTGGAATGCTACTAATGTGACTCCTATTGAGGGAAAGAATGTACCTGTGGAGCTAGATGGAAGAATTGTTATTGGAGATACTAAAACAGGTTCTGTATTAGGTTATCCTATACATGTAGGAGCTGGAGGTGGCTCTTTTATTCTTAGTGTAGAATATAAGGGTTTTACTGGCTACCTGGTCGAAGGTTATATCTATTTAACAATTGATGATGGAGAGCAAGAAAAGATTAAGCTAAATATTGAGGGATGGAATACTGCCACATCTAAGCCATTATTGCTTACTCCGGGTTTTTACACAATTTATACAGAATATAAAGGTAATTCAGGAACCTTTAACATTGATAAGTTCACATTGAGTGTCGTGCCTGGTACATTACAGGAGAAGAATATTCGACAGATATCGGCATTGAGTTATAACCCGGATACAATTGAAGTAGAAGACTATGATGTAGCACTCTCCTCTATTACAGAAGGCAAATTTACAACAGAAGGTGAAAATCCCACCTATGTATCTAATGTACAAGACAAAGATACACTAACTTTCCCTATGAGGGTAGGATCTGGTGGAGGATTGTTTGACTTTAAATATATCTATAAGAAATTGACAGCCAATACAGCTTCTATCAAATTATATCTTGATGGCAGCGAGTTGGAAAACATAGACCTAAGCACTACGGAGTCTGTAAATTGGGAGTCGGTAGGAGCCTCAACATCTATTTCACTCTCACCTGGCTATCACGAATTAGAAATCGCCATTAATGGGTCTGATGACCACAGTGCAGATTACTTTGTATTAAGGCCTGTAGAGAATTCTCTATTCACATCTCATCCCATAATCTATGTCAATGCAGAGGAGAGGTCCCAGATTTTAGATAAAATAGCAACCTACGATTGGGCAGATAATGTTTTTTCACAAATTAAAAATAATGTTTTAGTTGATGTAATTAAACACATTACGGACCCTGCATCGGTTTTAAAGACGATTCCTGATTTTGGTATAGAAGGAGATCACAAAGCTCTTCAATTGGGATTAGAAGCTGGAATAGTCTATTATTTGACAAGTGAAGTGACTTATGCACAATTCTCTGCTGATATTCTATCATACTATTGTAAAAAACTGGCAGATAAGACACCAGAAACAACAGTAATTCTGGGAGACGATTTTCAGGATGGTCGTCAAACCTATCCGCACATTGCCTTAATGTACGACTTTATTTATGGTTTCATCAAGTATCCAACTACAACAGTCTATGATATTGAATCAGATAGTAGATTACCATTTGACAATGTAGCAGCACAAAAAGCCATGATAAATATAGCCGGGAATATGCTTCAGGAATATGGTGATGCTGATGAATATGGGAGGAGAGTTTCAAACCATCATATTTTGCAGGCTCCGGGATCTTTGTTCCCCATTTTGTGTATTGAGGATGATGAAGAGAGAGAGCGTCTGTTCAATGTTTTCTGGGAAATTGGCACAAAACATCAGGCTTCGTTTACAAAAACGATATTACCGATGTACCTGCCTCAGGGTATCTGGCCGGAATCGGTAAGTTATAGTTTTATGACTCATGTGCCGATGATTTTGAATATTGTGGATCGTATAAAGCCTGAACTAAATACAGCAAATAATTACAGACATATTCTCGAAGGGAGCTTAATTTTCCCAAACTTAAAAAACCCCAATGGAACCTATATTCGTTATGGTGATTCGAAGCGGCTGAATGAAGGAAGTGATGTGTTTTATCGTTACATATTGCACATTGCGGAAAGAAATGGATATGACGATTTAAAAGAGCAAGCTGAAATAACTTTGAAGCAATATTACAATAATATCGGAGGATATTTTCCAACTCCACAATCCAGCTTGTATGACCATCCTAAATCCCTGGAGTTGTTTTGGGGTATGGAGATTCCTGACTCTGTTGTGGGTAATGTTGATTATAAAACCACAGTAATTATAGAACATGCCGGAGTTGCAATGCAAAGGAACTTTGTTGAACAAGACAATGAACTCTATGGCTTAAACGGATACATTGGAGGGGCACATTATGTGCATTCGCATTGTACTGGAATTGCAATGGAACTATATGGAGCAGGATATGTAATGGCACCTAACGGAGGGCTTCCACCCTCTGTGGCGGCAAGAGCCAATCCTGATCACACGGACTATTTTCGCTTATATGCTGGAAATAATACAGTTATCGTTAACGGGACCTCTCATGGCATTCAACAAGGTGCATGGAAAAACGAAAGCAATTTGTGGCAAAATACAACGGTCAATAAAGCATCAGAACCATTGCATCTCCAGGATCCTATCAGTAATAACTTTAGTTTTGCTACGCAATTTCTGAAAGATGAGGTTAACAATTGTGACCAGGAGCGTACCTTGAGTGTTATTCGCACAAGTGAAACTACAGGATATTATTTTGATTTGTTCCGCTCTAAATCATTGTCAGAGAATAAATTTCACGATTATATATACCATAACCTGGGAGATCAAACAATTATAAGTAACAGTGAAGGTGTAGCTTTTCCCCTAAGCAGTACCGATAGGTACGATAATGATATTAACGATGTTGTACACTCTCCGGGATGGCGGTTTTTCGAAGACGAAAGTGTAACTGACCCAACAAGTGATGAAGTAAAGGTGCGCTTTCATATAGAATACGATAACCGATATATGAACATGTTTGTACCGGGAGGTATAGAAAGAGAATATACCAAGGCCGTTGCCCCTCCAACACGAGAAGCTCGCAACGGGTATGTTAATAAGAAAACACAGGTTTTGGCAATCCGTCAACAAGGAGAAGCCTGGAAAAGACCCTATATTGCTATTCTTGAACCGTCAACAGAAGCCGTTTCCAGCGTACAGAGTACCCAGCAATTGGTAAATGGAGATGAGGTGATAGGAGCTAAAATTGTTTCAAAAGTTGGTAGTACGATCATAACAGATTATATCATTTCACAAGCAACTCCAGATTCTATTACCTTGTTATCTCAAGGAATTACGTTTAAAGGGCGTTTTGCAATTGTTAGAAAAGAATTATTAAATGATAAAGAAAAAGTAACACTATATATTGGAGAAGGAGAGAAGCTGACATATGGAGATACCACCCTAATTGCCAATGAGAAGAAGCAGGGACTAAAGATTTATGAGCAGATCCCAATTCTTTTCTATTCAATATATATCACTGCAGAAAACGGCACGGTTACCAAATCACCCAATTTTTTCGAATACATTTCAGGATGCGAAGTGCAGTTAACTGTTACATCTGATTCAGCTTATCAATTTGATGCTTGGAGTGGTGATGCTTCCGGAATCGATAGTACTTTGACTATTATAATGGATACAGTTAAGAATATTACCGCAATTTTTAGCTTGATTCCTAATTACTACACCTTAAATGTTAGTGTAGAAAATGGTTCTGTTGTATTATTCCCTGACCAAACAGAATATTCAGAAGGTACAGAAGTATCCCTAACTGCAACATCGGAAGAGGGGTATCAGTTTGATGGCTGGACAGGAGATGTAATAGATAGTATTAATCCTTTGACGATTAAAATGGATTCAGATAAAACTATTACTGCAAATTTTAGTGTTGTAAATAGAATATATCAAAGAGAAGATTCTGATAATTTTACTGTGTATCCGAATCCTTCATATGGAAGTTTTCTGATAAATCTTCCGCTTATTGCCGTTGGTA
>JAGLSB010000834.1 GCA_023135955.1 Bacteroidales bacterium
TAGCCGAAAGGTCTTTCGGCTCTACATTTCCCTATCGAATAACACTCTCTCAAACCTTTGCAATTAATATACATTTATTCTTCTCTTCATCACGTCATCACTTTATCACCTCTTCCAACCTCCACCACCAGGTGTCTCAATAATAAATCTATCTCCGGCTACCACGTCTATATTATCAATCCCTTTAATCGAAACATGGCTCCCATCTTTTTTGATTAGATATTGTTTTCCTGGAAGTCCGTCTTTGCCTCCCATAATGCCATAAGGACCAGATTCTCTTCTTTGAGATAGTATTGACAAATTCACGCTTTCGAGAAATTCATATTCCCTAATAAGTCCATTTCCTCCATTCCATTTCCCTGCACCACCTGAGCCTTCCCTAATAGCAAAACGATTTATTCTGACAGGAAAGCGCTGCTCTATCACCTCAGGATCTGTTATACGAGTATTTGTCATATGATGATGAGTTGCATCCCTGCCATGAAAACCTTCCCCGGCCCCTGTTCCTCCTGCTAGTGTCTCATAATATCCAAATTCTTCATTTCCAAATAATACATTGTTCATTGTACCCTGCGAAGCTGCCATGGTATTAAATGCCTTTAATAGGGTATCTGTTAATCGTTGACTAATTTCAACATTACCACCCACTACTGCCGGACAATCCATTGGATTCCCAAAAAATTCCGGATTAAGAATTCCTGTTGGAATTTTAATACTTACTAAGTCCATTAATCCATCATTTAGAGGAATATCCTCTCCCAGTAACAACCTCATGGTATAAATCACAACAGAGTTAACAATAGCTTCTGTTGCATTCATGTTTAAAGGATGAACACCAGAGCTTCCGGTAAAATCAATATCTAATCTATCATTGGATTTAGTAATATTCACTGATAAAACACTGTTATCATCCAATCTTTCTTCAGCCTGATAATTCCCATCTGCTATATTAGATAGGGTAACTTTCATTCTGGAGGAAGCATATTCACGTAGAGCCTTAAAATAATAGCTTAGCTTGTCTTCACCATACTGATAGGCTAATTCCCGGAGTAATTCCAAACCTCTATTATTTGCTGCTAGGGCAGCATTCAGGTCGGCCATATTTTCCTGAAGTGAACGTGTTGGATAATCTGCATTCAGAAATACCTTCCGTATACCTTCCCAATCTGCCTTCCCTCTACGCATAAGGAAAAATGGAGGAATAACCACACCTTCCTCGGCAAGATTTTTTGCTCCGGGTGGCATAGATCCTGGTGAAATTCCTCCTATTTCGCTATGATGAGCACGGTTAACCACGAAAGCAAATAATTTATTTCTTATAAAAACAGGAGAAATAGTAGTTACATCTGGTAAATGGGAACCTCCAAATCCTGGGTGATTGGTTACAATAGTATCGCCGGATCTGAATTTTATTTCCTTCAGCAATTTTCTGACACATACTCCCAGACCACCCAAATGTACTGGAATATGTGGTGCATTAGCTACAAGGTATCCTTCAGCATCAAGTAGAGCACAGGAATAATCCAACCTTTCTTTAATATTTACACTCAAAGCGGTTCTTTGCAACATGGCACCCATATTTTCAGGGATAGACATGAATCTATTCGTAAACAGCTCCAACTCAGCTTGATTTGTAGCTTCAATAATTTTCTTTGTTCTGGATTTCTTTTTCAGAACAGCTATCAAGTTTTGATCCAGTATAAATTCCCATCCATTTTTGATATAGAATGTGCTAAAATCGTCGAGAATTATTGCCGGACCTTTTATATTAGCACCGGCACGGAGTTTTTTCAATTCGAATGCAGGATCGTTATTTATTGAATAAATATCTGTTTCAGGTTGACATGGGTGTAGGGTTTCATCTTCAGCTTTGAATGCAGGAGATTTCTCAGATACAACTATTCTTATAGCATCTAGTTCTATAGCGCGATTCTGAACCCAGTGCCCGAAGAGATCGATATAACGTCTTTTAAATCGCCAGGCAAGATTAACATTTGGTTTCCAGTTAATTTCGATACTACTATCCTGGCCTTTTAAACGAAGATATACCAGCTTTTCTCTGGTTTGTATATTCGACCTCTCGATACCATCATTTTCCAGTTTCTTAATGGCTACATTTTCCAGTTTTTTGACAAATTCAGGAATAAAATATTCAACATTCTTTAACTCGGTTAAAAATTGTCGACTGGCAAAACTTTCCATTTTTGCATTCCCTATTCCATAAGCACTAAGCAATCCCGCTTCTTTTGGAATAATAATATTCTCCATATCCAAAAGCTCTGCAATATCACAAGCGTGCAGTCCCCCAGCCCCACCAAAAGAAACCAGTGCATATTCGAAGGGAGCATATCCTTGACGTACAGAAATTCTCTGAATAGCTCCAGCCATAATTTCATTAGCTATACTCAAAAAATCTTCTAATAATTTAATTCTAACTGGTCTTTCCCCAGTAGCAACTTCAATCTGTTCCAATAATTCCTGAAGTTTGTTTTCTGCCTTATGCATATAAACAGGAATGGAAAAGTTCTCAGGTAATAATCTGCCAGATAATAGATTAACATCCGTTATAGTAAGTGGGCCACCAGCTCCGTAGCATGCCGGTCCCGGACTGGCACCGGCACTTTCCGGTCCGGTAAAAAGTTTAAACCCGTCAAATCCACATATAGATCCACCTCCAGCAGCTACTGTTTCAATTGAGAGTGCCGGACTCATAATTTTTGCATTCCCCACTTTAAGCTCGTATACATAATCGTAGGAGTCATCAAAACGACTTGCATCAGTACTGGTTCCACCCATATCGAAACTTATCAGTTTTTTAAAACCTGCCATTCTTCCACAAATCGCGGCTCCCACCACACCCCCGGCAGGACCACTCAATAAACTATCTTTAGGATGAAAAGATGAAGAATCAACTAAGCCACCCGCACTCGTCATTATTTTTAAACTGGAAGCATTCAAAGTAAAAAATACATTCGAAATATATTCATGAATTATAGGTGTCAGATATGCATTAACAACAGTTGTTTCAGCTCTTTCGAGTAATTTTATCATTTCACTTAAATCACTTGAAACAGAAATATTTGCGAAGCCTGCTTCACTGCATAGACTCCTTAATTCCTTTTCATGAACAGGATTTTTTACTGAATTTAAAAGGGCAATAGCAATGCTATTTACATCTGTATTTTTAAGATTATTTAGCTGAATATTAATTTTTTCCGGATCTGTCTTTTTTAAGATTCTTCCATTTGATGAAATCCGCTCTTCAATTTCAATAATAGTTTTAGTAATTGGTTTGGGAATATTAATCTCTTTAGAGAAGATATCAGGTCTTGCCTGAGTACCAATAAATAACAGATCTTTGAAACCCTCTGTAATTAACAAAGCTGTCGGAGCACCTTTTTCCTCCAATAGAGCATTAGTTCCTTTTGTTGAGCCAAGTCTCACATTCATTGGAGGAAACTCTTCATTTAAAGCAGTCTCAGTTATCAATCTTATTCCAAGTACCGGAGCCTCCTCCTTTGCGGTAAGCTCAATAACAATTCCTTCTTTTCCTGATAATCCAGGCAAAGGAGTTCTTAATCCAATTCGATTATTATCAATATCAAATCTTTTAACAACAGATTGATGTTCTGGGAATTCCGGAAATCTAATAATATAATTCCGGAAAATATCTTTGCTAACACTCCATTTATGCTCAATTAGAAAAGTATGTTCATTTTTCCATTTGGAAATAACAGCACGAAGACTCCCACTGCTAAGGACTTTCCGACAAATTCTCTCACCATCTGGAGTAACAGCAATACAATCGGTAAAGGTACCACCTGTATCAATAAAAATATTGTAATGTTTATTATTCATTTCTTCTGTAAATCCTGATCATAAAAACTCCTGTGAAGATAATAGATACAATTATGATAATTGTTAAAAATGAACTGTTGTTCAGATATTTTATAGAATTAATTTTACTTAAAGCATTTAGAAGATTTCTTAGTCCAATTACCAAACTGACAACAAGGGTAATGAATAGTAAAACATTATTCAGTATGGTATTTTTTACCTTAGATATTTCTTTGTCATTGATAGCCCATACCAAAAAGAAACTGATAAATGGGAGGATTAATCCATTAAGGGCTTGTGCTAAAATAATAGCAGGTACAGGTTTAATATCGATTAGTGCAAAACCGGTTCCAATTAATAAAATAAAAGACCAACTTAATCGAAAATATTTACCTGCTGGTTTCCAGTGATTTAAATTTAGAGACCCAGAAAGGCTTTTAAGCGTTATAGCAGCCGCAAGTGGTGCTGTAATGGCAGAAGTAAAGCCTGCAGCAAATAGCCCTGTTCCAAGAAGAATTTTCCCCGAATTCCCCGCTTTTCTATCAAGGGCCATAGAAAGATTTTCAAAGCTAAATTCTCCAATTACAGAACTGCCGACAATAAGAACTGCCATTGAAAATATCCCACCTAATATTACGGCTATTGCTAAACCCGACCTCATTTCAGATAAGCCTTGTTTATTATTTGTCAGACCTGAACCCAAAAACAAATTATATGGAACAATTGTAGTACCTATTAATCCCAGGATAAGGACTGGAGCCTGAGAATGTTCGGGAATTCTGAAGCTGAATAATCCACTTGTGATTTCACCTAATTCGGGCCCAATTTTAATAGCGGTTACCAGAAAAGAGATTCCAAGTATCATTACTAAAACCCCCATTATTCTTGCGATAATTTTTAAAGAAGGAATTAGAAGAATGGTTGCAGCGAAAGTGCTTATTATCAATACTCCAAGTTTTTCATTCTGAGGAAACAGTAGAGAGATTCCTTCTCTGGCACCTATTAAATTCCCCATTTCATATGCTGCAGCACCTATATAAATAGCTAAAGCAATTAGTACCAGGCTAATTTTGCCACTTAGGTTGTTTTTTAATTTGAAATACAGGGTTTCTCCAAGGTTTCTCCCAGTAACAATTGTTATTCGTGATGCAGCTTCCTGAAGGAGCAGACAAGCTAGCGTGGAGAATAATAAGGCCCAGAGCAAATCCATTCCAAAAAGAGATCCCGATTTTGCTGCCGTGGTTATTGTTCCAGGACCTATAAAAGCGGCTGAAACAATTGACCAGAAAAGAATATTCAGAATAGATTTCTTCATACTATCCCTATTGTGGTTTGAGTATATTTACAGATTAAATCTAACAAAAACGTTTATTGATGGCAGGTATGCAAATTTTTTATAGAGTGGATCCAATTTATCATGAATTATATTGGATGCCAATATCATTTCATCATCATATATACAAGATATAGAATTCTTAGTTTTAATTGCTTTTATCATCGAAAACTCTGTAGCCAGGGAAATATTTTCCGAAAGAGGAAAGGTTTTTCCTATCATTATCCCAATATTATGCAAAGTAGATTCAAGTGTATATTCGATAGGGTCAAAAAAATTTGGTGGCAGATTAAATTCAAAATAATTATTTAGTATATCTACGGGCACATCTGTGGCGTGTATTTGCCCATAGGAATAATAAATTCCGGTATAGAACTCAGGAAATGTGTAATTAATACCTCCTTTTGCCGTAAGTCCGTAGGTAAAAGCATCACGGATTGTATTAACAAGAGATTCCTTCGTTCCGGTAAGTTCAATAATTTCAAGAATTAAAAGGTCATAGGGCTTGGTTAATACTCCTGTCCTAAATGAAAATTGTAGATGCTCACTAAAATTAGATACTAGACCTATGGAATAATTAAGCGGGATTTCTGTTCCCAGTTCAATTAATAAATTTTTCTCATTCTGAGCTTTAGCTGAAATAGATACAAAAACAAAAAGGATACAAATTAGACGCTTCATAAAGTAAGATTAAAAGTGAAAATATTAAAACCCATTCAATTCCATAAACACTGTAGGAAGTAATAAAAGGAATCCCAGAATAATTAGTACGATCATAAAAGGAGTAATCCACTTTACCCATTTATTATAAGGTATCCGAGCCACTCCCAATACGGCAATAAGGATAGCTGAAGTAGGTGTAATCATATTTGTAAATCCATCACCAAACTGAAATGCCATTACAGTTGCTTGTCTGGAAACTCCAATCAAATCTGAGAATTGAGACATCATAGGCATAGTAAGAGCTGCTTTTGCTGATCCTGATGGTATTACTATGTTTATCATAGTCTGAAATATATACATCATCCCAATAGAGGCAGTTTTGCCAAAATCAGCCATAGATAAAGCAATATAATAGAGAAGTGTATCAATTATTCTTCCATTTTCTAAAACAAAGAGTATACCACCAGCTAGTCCAACTACCAATGCTGCAGAAAGAATATCTTTAACTCCGGCGATAAAAAGATTTGTAATATCGCTTGGGGACTTCTGCATTGCAATTCCACTGAAAATGCCCATTACAAAGAATAATGTTGCTATTTCCATTATGTACCATCCGTATCCCATTACACCTGCAATAAGATATAAAAGAGTAAATATCAGAAGGTTCAAAATGAAAAAATGCAATGATTTTCTTGCAGTGATAAATCCTGTGATAGCAAAGAGTCCGGCAAGTACTGGTAATACAGGAGCCACATAAGCTGAATTTCCAACATTTAAAGTAGAAATTGGATGTAAAATGGCAAAACTTATCAATATTCCCGAGAGAATAATATATGTCCACCAACTTGCTCTCGGTGTGTAATATTTAATACTTTCATTACTTTCTGCACCTTTCTTTCTCCAGTATTCATCTTCAGCATATACTGGCGATTTATGTGGATTCTTTTTTATTCGACTGGCATATCTTAATACCCATGCTATTCCAATAAAATTAATTACTATCCAGCAAAAAAATCTGTACTCAATGCCAGAAAACAAAGGAAGACTGGATAAACCCTGAGCAATTCCAATCGTAAATGGATTAAGTAATGCGCCTGCAAATCCCAAGCCCGCAGCAACAAAGCTCATTGCAACACCGGTTATTGAATCATAACCCATTGAGATAGAAAGGGGCACAAATATTATTATAAATGCAATTGTTTCTTCACTCATTCCAAAGGTAGCGCCAAAGATGCTGAATATCAGCATAATAGTAGTAATGATGATATTATTTACCCCAAGGAATTTAATAAACCTAAACCTTTCTAATCTTCTTGAAATCTTGAGAAAGGATAAAATTCCTACATCAATTGCTCTCGATTCATTCATTATCCAGAAGGCTCCACCAATAATCAGAATAAAAACAATAATGTCGGCCTTATCAACAAATCCTTCATAAAATGCTGAGAATATTTCCCATGTCTGCGGTCGTGATTCTGTAAACTCAAAGGAATTTTGTTTTATTACTTCGCGTTCTATTCCATTTACATTTATCAAATCCCTCTCAAATTCACCTCCTGGAATAAACCAGGTAAGTATTGCTGAAAAAAGGATAAAGGAAAAGATGATTACGTAGGTGTGGGGGAATTTTCTTGTGTTTGCCATGGTTTGCTGGTTGCTGGGTACTGGTTGCTACTATATAACATGATACTGTTATTTTCAATTTAAAATTGCGGCTTTTTTGCCCGCACACTGGACTGGTTGCTGGTTGCTGGGTACTGACTAACTAACACACTAGAAACCAGTAACCAGTAACTAGCAACCATAGAAATAATCTGATAAAGAGAAAATTTACTGAATCAAGACCAAATTAAACACTTACAACTCAGCTTTCACCAAATAATACTATTTTTGTTATAAAGAAAATAAAATTCTTTCGTTTGTGGAAGAGTAAAGAATATTTTATTAGATAAATTTTTTTCAAGAATATTCAATTCTTAATGACTGATCAAAAAAATACAATCGATACTCAGATAATTAAGCTATACAGAAAGATCCTGAGGAATTGTAAGCTTAGTTCTGCGGAGGCAGATTTAGTAAATTTAAAACTTGCTTTTGATTATGCTAATGATAATTGCAATTCTATTCCCAGGCTCATCGAAAAGCCTCAAATAATTAAAATTCTTGAAACAGCTGAAATTATTTCTGGCCAATTTAGTCTGGGAACAACTAGTATCATTGCGTCGCTATTGTATGAGTTTCTGGCAGCGGGTATTATTTCGAAAGTAGAAATCAGCAAAAAGTTTGGGCCCAAAATTTCAGACATTTGTGAAGGCCTTTCAAAAATTTCATCTATTAAATCTGAAAAATCTTCCTCACAAGGCGAAAATCTGAGGGACCTGATATTAACACTTGCCCGAGATGTAAGGGTGATTATTGTCAAACTTGCGGAAAGGCTGTATTTATTAAGAAATCTTGGACATTTCAGTAAAGAGGATCAAATTCGCATTGCTTCGGAAGCCCGCTATATATACTCGCCACTTGCTCACAAGATGGGCTTATACAACGTAATGTCGGAGATGGAAGACTTGTGTATGAAATATCTTGAGTCTGACTCCTATCGAGAAATAGGAATGAAACTTCATAATACCAGAGCTGCCAGAAACAAGTTTATAAAAGACTTTATTAAACCTCTTGACATAGAATTAGCCAATTCCGGACTTAAAGCTGATGTAAAGGGAAGGCCAAAGGTAATCTCTTCTATTTGGAAAAAAATGAGAAAGCAAAAGGTTGAATTTGAAGAAGTTTACGACAAATTTGCTATTAGGATTATCCTTGATTCTAAATTGAAAAATGAGAAATCTGATTGCTGGCGTGCCTATTCAATTGTAACAGATCATTATAAGCCAAATCCCGATCGTTTGCGTGACTGGATATCTGTTCCCAAATCGAATGGCTATGAATCCTTGCACACAACTGTAATGGTTCCTGGAGGTAACTGGGTGGAAGTGCAGATAAGGTCAAAGCAAATGGATGAAATTGCAGAAAGAGGTTTGGCTGCACACTGGAAATACAAAGGACTTAAAGAAGAAGCAGTTGTTGATGAATGGCTGGCAAAAGTAAGAGAAATGCTCGATAATCCTGAGGCTGATGCTCTTCATGTAATAGATGATATGCGCCTTTCACTTGAAAACAAAGAAATTTTTGTTTTCACACCTATGGGAGATCTGAAAAAATTTCCTGAAGGAGCTTCTATACTTGATTTTGCATTCGATATACACACCGATGTAGGAGCTAGTTGCGTTGGAGCAAAAATAAACGGGATAAATAAACCAATTCGTTACCAGCTTCAAAATGGTGATAAGATTGAGATATTAAGGTCTAAAAATCAAAAGATTAATGTTGACTGGCTGAATAATGTAGTAAGCTCAAAAGCCAAATCAAAAATAAAACTAGCACTAAAAGAGGAAAAACTTAAAGAAGTAGAAAATGGTAAAGAAATACTAAAGAGAAGATTTAAAAACTGGAAGCTTGAATTTGGTGATCCTTTGATACGAAAACTTATTCGACATTATAAATATAATGATGCCATAGATCTTTATTATAATATAGCAACAGAAAAAATAGATTTACTGGAAATCAAAAATTTCCTGACAAGCGATCAGGAAGTGACAGAGGGGAAGACTATTCCGGTTTTGGAAGAGGATTTAGATAAAATTATACAAGCTGATAAACCCGACACTTCAGATTTTCTTGTCATTGATCAGAATTTATCCGGAGTCGATTACCGTTTGGCAAAATGCTGTAATCCTATTTTTGGGGACAAGGTTTTTGGTTTTGTAACTATTAACACCGGAATTACAATTCATAGGATTAATTGCCCTAATGCTCAGGAACTTATATCTAGATATGGTTATAGAATTGTTGCTGCAAAATGGAAAGAATCGGATCAAGACAGACATTTTCTCGCAACATTAAGGATTACAGGAATAGATGATATTTCAATGGTGAGTAATATCTCAGAGGTAATTTCAAAAGATTTAAAAGTAAACATGAGATCATTCTCCATGGAATCCAGCGACGGATTATTTGAAGGTACCATACATATTTTCGTCAGAGACACTACACACCTGGATGTATTACAGCGGAAACTTCTGAAGGTTAAGGGAGTGATGTCAATTAAAAGACTAAGCTAAACCTTATTTCCTCATTCAAAATCAATCATTGCTTTCATAACACCATCCTTGTAATCTGTCACAAGATCGAAAGCAGCTTTAGTATCGGAGAATTTAAAACGATGTGTAGGCATCAGACTTACATCGATACGTCCGTCCAGCATCATCTCCAGAGAAGGCTCTACGCAATCAACTTGTCTCCTGACATTGATAATGCTTAATTCCTTCCGTCTTAGATGATCAACAGAAAAAGACCAGTGATCGAATTCAGGAATACCAATTATCATCAACTTCCCACCGGGTTTTAATAAATCTACGGCATTATCCATCGCATCCTGCTTTCCACAGCATTCAAAAATAACATCCAGCATTTTAGGCTCTTTGTTGATAATTGAAGAAACGATATCTTCCTTATCCGGATTCCCAGCAAAAGAGGCACTAAGCTTTAATGCAATTTGATTTCTTTCTTCAATCTTATCTGTTACATAAATTTTCTTAGCGCCCTGAGTCATTGCCGCAAGCATAACACTCATCCCAATAGGTCCAAAACCAAGAATCCCTATACTTTTTCCTTCCATTGAACCAGCTTGTTTCACTGCATAAACACCTATAGCAAGAGGTTCTGAAATGGCAGCCTGGTCGTAACTAAGACCATCAGATATGGCTATGCAAGATGATTCCGGCATTACAATATATTCGCTTAAACAACCATCTGCCTGTCCTGGACAACCTAAAAAATTAAGCTTACGGCATGTGTGATAACGTCCTTCCAGACACTGATCGCACTCGAAACAATGCATTGCTGGCTCAATAGCAATTCTATCACCCGGTTTCACACTATTAACAGCAGATCCAACTTTTTCTACCTCACCGGCACCCTCGTGTCCGACAGGAAAAGGATATTGCACTATCTGATCACCAATTTTGCCCGTAGTATAATATTGTACATCTGACCCACAAACTCCTACCCTCTTCATTTTTATTAAAACGTCAGTATCATTTACCACCATTGGAGTTGGAATCTCCTGCATCTCCATTTGTCTGATTCCTGTTAACATTATTGCTTTCATAACCATTAGCCTTTTAAGAATGCTAAAGATAACAGAATGGATGGAATTTATTTGAAGCAGTTAGTAATATTATACCTAAATTTGTGTTTTTTGAAAGTATCAATTAAAATTGAATATGAATTATCTCGAGCAATTAAAACTATATACAAAGGTAGTGGCTGACACGGGCGATTTCGAAAGCATTAAACAGTTTAAACCGATTGATGCTACAACAAATCCATCCTTAATATACGCAGCAGCTCAACAGGAACAATATCAACATTTAGTTCATGATGCCATTAAAAAAGGAAATGGAAAAGGAAATACTGAAGATAAACTTGATGAAATTGCAGACAATTTAGCTGTTAATTTTGGATCTGAAATTCTTAAAATAGTTCCCAGACGTGTTTCAACTGAAGTCAATGCCAGATTATCCTTTGATATTGAGGCTTCACTGCATAAAGCAAGGAAGTTAATAAAGATGTATGAAGAAAAAGGGATCGCAAAGGAAAAAATTCTGATCAAACTTGCTAGTACATGGGAAGGTATAAAAGCTGCTGAAGTGCTTGAAAAAGAAGGAATACATACAAATCTTACACTTTTATTCAGTCGGGCTCAGGCAATAGCTTGTGCAGAAGCAGGAGTGAAATTAATTAGTCCTTTTGTTGGAAGAATTTACGACTGGTATAAAAATGTCAAAGGAGTAAGTCATATTCCAGGTGCAGATGATCCTGGAGTCCATTCAGTACAATATATTTATTCATATTATAAAAAATTTGGATATGAAACAGAAGTAATGGGTGCAAGTTTCCGAAATATTGAAGAAATTACCGAACTTGCAGGATGCGATTTACTTACAATTTCCCCTGCTCTTTTATCGGAACTTGAAAACATGGAAGGTAAACTGAACCGTAAACTATTACCAGAACTTGCCAAACAAATGACTTTTGAACAAATTCACCTCGATGAAAAAACTTTCAGGTGGATGCATAATGAGGATGCCATGGCAATTGAAAAGCTATCGGATGGCATACGAAGGTTTAATGCAGATATGAATAAACTCAAAAAACTGATCTCAGAATTGATTTAAATTTTTTATTATGCAAGATGAAATAAAAATCATACTCAAACAAGAAGCTGCTGCCATTTCAAATATTCCTTTAAACGGTGGATTTGAAGACGCAGTGAATTTAATATACAATTCTGTACACGTAAAGGGAGGCAGATTAATTGCCAGTGGGATGGGTAAAGCGGGACAAATTGGCGCCAATATTGCAACTACATTAAGTTCAACAGGTACTCCTTCAACCTTCATGCATCCCTCAGAAGCTCAACATGGTGATCTGGGTATGTTGAAGCAGAATGATGTACTACTGGTAATTTCCAATTCGGGTAAAACAAGAGAAATAATTGAACTAATACATCTGTCTCACAAGCTACATTCACAAATCCCTGTAGTACTTATTACCGGGAATAAAGATTCTGAATTGGTTGATTTATGCAATGCTGTAATTTTCACAGGAAATCCACCGGAAGTTTGCACTCTTGGGCTTACTCCTACAACGTCTACAACAACAATGACAGTAATAGGTGATATAATTGTAGTTCTTCTCATGAAAAAAATAAAATTTAGTACTGCTGATTATGCTAAAAGGCATCATGGTGGTTATCTTGGACTTAAATCAAGAATAAAAGCGAAAAGAGATGAGAATTAATATTGAAGAATCGGCCGTCCTAATCATTGATATTCAGGAAAAACTATTCCCGCATATTAATGATCATAATCAACTTGCCAGAAATACAGAGATATTGATAAAGGGCTTGAAGAGTCTTGAGCTACCCTTTCTCATAACCGAACAGTATGTTAAGGGATTGGGCTCTACCATTCCTGTACTATCAAATGTGTTGCAAGAATATAGCGCTATTGAAAAAATGAGCTTCTCCTGTTGTGATGAACTTTCCTTCGGTAAAGAACTTGAAAAACTAAACAAAAAGTTTATTATAATTGCAGGTATTGAAGCACATGTTTGTGTTCTGCAAACTGCTATCGATTTGATGGAAAAAGGATATCAGGCTGTAGTCATTGAAGATTGTGTTTCATCGAGATCTGAAAATGATAAGAATATTGCCATTCAAAGAATGAGACAAGAAGGTGTGATTATTAGCACTTACGAATCGATTTTATTTGAATTAACAAGGTTAAGCGGAACAGATAAATTTAAAGCAATTTCAAAACTTGTAAAGTAAATTAAAGCATGACTAAGGTATATGGAATAGGAGAAACGGTACTGGATATTATTTTTAAAGATGGTAAACCAGAAACGGCAACACCAGGGGGATCGGTATTAAATTCCTTGGTAAGTCTTGGACGACTTGGAGCAG
>JAGLSB010000835.1 GCA_023135955.1 Bacteroidales bacterium
GGTTTTGGGCCAACATTTAACAGGAAATTACCACCTTTTGAAGCAATATCAACGAGGCTCCGAATTAGAGAATCAGCAGATTTCCATTTATTATCATCGCGATAACCCCATGAGCTATTCATCGTCATACAGGTTTCCCAGTAATGTCCCTCCAAATCATCCGGATTCGGAATCTTCTGTTCCGGCGTTTTGTAGTCACCCGTGAAATTAGGACGTTTAAGCCGGTCGTTGGTAATAATATTCGGCTGAAGCCCTAACAGGTCCTGCAATTTTTGAGCTGCGTCATCCGTCATGCTCCTTGGAGTATCCCACCACAAAACAGAAATTTCGCCATAATTTGTCAAAATCTCACGTACTTGGGGAACAGCTACCCTGTTAACATATTCATCGAAAGTTGAAGTTTCCTGGTCAGGATCCCAGTGTCCCTGGTGTTTGTTTGTATAAGCATCTATTTGGCTTGAATCCGGATTTGGCCAGCCTTCCCTCATTAATCTTCTTGAAGCTGCGCCTCCGGGATTGTTCCAGTCCTGGGATTGAGAATAATAAAACCCAAGTTTCAAACCGTATTTTTTGCAGGCTTCAACCAGGGGGGCAATCAAATCCTTTCCATAGGGCGTTGCATTAACCACATTCCAAGGACTTGCTTCAGTCTTAAAAAGAGCAAATCCGTCGTGATGCTTAGTGGTAATCACAATGTATTTCATTCCGGCCTGCTTAGCCATTTTTACCCAGGTATCCGGATTATATTTTACGGGATCAAAACTTTTTGCTATTTCCTGGTATTC
This sequence comes from Bacteroidales bacterium, assembly GCA_023135955.1. GTDB lineage: Bacteria > Bacteroidota > Bacteroidia > Bacteroidales > JAGLSB01. Next base: position 786 of record JAGLSB010000835.1, read on the forward strand.
AGTAGGCGGGATTTTGCAACGGTTCATAATCCACTCAGCGCCACCTTTGGCCTGTTCATGCCCGTTATATACACCGCCATATAACGAATAAACTCCCCAATGAATAAACATGCCAAAACGGGCTTCATGCCACCATTCCATTCTTTCTTTCTGTGGTATTGATTCTTGAGACCATAGTGTTTGTATAGAAAATACCAATAATAAAATACCAATACTGATTTTCTTCATCTGATTATTCTTTATTTTTAGTCATAATTTGCTTCATTTCTACATTTTCTGACGCCATGAATTCTAACATCAGATGGTGTAATTCTTCCTTCTTTTCGGGTGGGATATGCTTCGCTAATTTGTCCATATTGGGGGTTATAGCGTCCGGGTAATGCTGACAAAAAGAAGGAAAATCGTTGAGGTCGTCCACAGCAATAAAGAGAACGTTGGGCTGTGAATTTTGAGCATGGAGCATCGAAACCAGGATAATCGTTGTTAAAATAGTTAATAAAATCCTTTTCATTTAGTAATTGTTATTGTTCGTATCCTTTAAATTCGAATTATATCTTTACAAACTTTCCCACATAATTGTCAGCTACAATTAAATACAGCCCAGATAATAAGTGAGACACATCTATTTGTAAGTCATTAGTAACATCGCTTTGAGAATATACAACCCGCCCATCATGAGATACAATTTTGAGCAAGGAAACCTCATCGCTTATCTCAATATTTAAGATGGTATTAACCGGATTTGGAAAGACGCTAATCGATAGCTTTTTCAATATACTTTCAGAATAGATGCTGGTGATATCACCGATACTCGTGATCACAAGTACGGGTCTGTTACTGCCGGCTTCTCTGCTGTTAAACTCAATATTATCACCTGCAAGTGTCAGATCTTCCACGCAAATTGAGATAACAGAATCAATTGATAATTGAGCCTTCACATAAGTAGTCACACTCCATTCATAATATGTATCGGGAGAGGATATCATGGTTGTTGCAATGGTGTCTCCTGAAACCGGTGCGGTAGCCCAGGTAACAACTCGTTCATTCCAGTTGTCATCTATTTCAGAAGCTGAAATGGTACAGTCCGTAGCTCTGTATGCGTAAAGCCTGAGTTTTGCTAATGCAATTTCTTCGCTTCCAAGTATTTCATTACGCAAATCAAATTTCAACAGGGTTCTTCTATGAGTACTTTCCAGGCCACTGTTTTTTGTTTTCAGTTCTAATGATGAGCCATAATTGATGTTTTCGGAATATCCACCTTTTACATATGTGTCTTCAGTGGGTCCATATGTAAGTGTTTTGTTAGTGGTAGCCGATGCTTCGTTTGAATAATCCGAAGCCCCGTCATTATTATAAGCATATATCCTGTATACATATGTGGTGTATGCACTCAATCCCTGATCAAGATAAGATGTAGTATTTGCTGGAAGATTTGCAAGCTCTTCATACGCTCCATCTTCTACTTTTCTCTCGATTGTAAAGCCAAGTTCATTGTATGTATCTGACCAGTGAAGTTCTATTTCTGACATTGACACAGAATTGGCGGTCAGAATGGAAGGCTTCTCAGGAGGACCTCCATTATTTATACCTCCTGTTGGAAGTTCTGTGTCGCCGGTAGTAAATTGCCACACCACACCTTTTGTGATATTAAACTTCAGCGAATCAATGGCATCCACACGCCAATAGTAGCTTGTATTTGCATCCAATTCCAATCCGGAAACAATGTTGCTTATTGTTTTTGTTGTAAGGTAAGTTGGCGAAGT
>JAGLSB010000836.1 GCA_023135955.1 Bacteroidales bacterium
TCAGTTAATGGAGGGCCGGATTCTAAATATATTCAAAGTGCAGAATTAAATGGGGCAGAGTGGAATAAAACTTACATTAAGCATTCTGATCTGGTTAATGATGGCCATATTAAATTTACTATGGCCAAAACTCCTAATAAGAATTGGGGAGTGGAAAATGAAAGTTCCCCAACATCCATGACTCATAATTCTCCTGATTTCGTTTATTCAGATCTAATTGCACCTGAATCTGCAAAGGCTGATGAATATGTTAATGTTAGTGTAAAGGTCACTAATAATGGAGGGCCTGGAACAGCTCATACAAAATTGTACAGAGAAGACAGAAGTAGTCATTATCGCCGTGGACATCTTGTTGGAGAAGATAAACGGGTATTGGCAACGGGTGAATCGGCTGAAATTAATTTCTCTGTTCCATTATACATTTATAGTTATCATAATTTTATTGTAGATACATTGAAGACAACAACCATGGTAAATAGAAATAGATAACAAGAAGTTGAGATCAATGATATTCTAATAATGTAAATTCAACACAATTATTCTTAACAGGGGATATTTTATAAACGATTTGTCCTGAATTATGTCTACAAAAAAAGTAGATAGGTAAAAGAATAAACCCAAGCCTATGGAGTAGTCCTCCGGTCAGGTTTCAGGGCGTATTTTCATTTTTATTTGGATTGTTTTATAAAAAAACTCCCACCGAAGCGGGAGTATAGGATTTACATCCTTCGGCATATAGCCTTATTGTGATAAGATGTAATATCCAAAGTTAAACAAATTTCCCAAAAATTAAACAAAAAATAATAATTTTATTAACTTTATGATAATCAATCATAAAGGAATAAAATTAAAAATATCTATCATGACAAAAATTTTGGGATTAGATTTGGGTACTAATAGTATTGGTTGGGCAGTAGTAGATAAAAAAAATAATAAAATTGAAGATTGTGGTGTAAGAATTTTTCCTGAAGGAGTTGAACCCACAACAATTGGACAGGGAGACAAGGAACAGTCGAAAAATGCAACACGAAGGGATAAAAGACAAATGCGTCGTCAATTTTATCGTAAGCGACTCAGAAAGATAAAACTTCTACAGGTTTTAATTGAACAAGAAATGTGTCCATTAAAAATGTCTGAATTGGCACAATGGAAGAATTGGGACAGAACAAAAAAAACTGAAGGACGTAAATTCCCTAGTTCAGAAGAGTTTGATTCTTGGATAAAATTAAATCCTTATAAATTACGGGAAAAAGCATTGCAGGAAGAAATTACATTACAGGAATTAGGTAGAATCTTTTACCATTTTATTCAACGACGTGGATTTTTGAGCAATAGAAAAGGAAATGATGAATCAGCAATATTTACAAAAGGAAAACCTGATAAGAATATATTGTCGATTAATGAAACAAGAGAAAAAATAGGTGAGCTTTCTTTAGGGAAATATCTATATTCAATTTCATATAAAGATGGAATTCCTTACAAAACAATTACAGATGGATCGGGAAAGGAAGTCCGTGTTAGAGGAAGATATACTGTTCGCGACATGTATGTTGACGAATTTGAGAGAATTTGGCAAGTTCAGTCACAATTTTCAGAGATAGATAAAAAGGAAGTAAAAGCTACAAGGATTAGGGAATTAAAAGGTGCTTTATCAGGAATAAGAAACCAAAATAAAATAAAGTACCTTAAAAATAAATTTGGTGATGAAAATGTTGAAATAAGAAGTGTTTCGAAAGGTGTTACAAAGCTGGTAACAATTGAGAAGTTAACACTTAAAGAATTCTTAGCCGGAAAAATTGAGGAAGTTGAGAATGAAGCAGGGGAAAAGAAAATACAATTTAAAAGCAATGAAAGTGTGCTTTTTTGGCAACGCCCACTTCGTTCTCAAAAAGGTTTGCTGGCAAATTGTAGATTCGAAAATAATCTACCAGTAATAAAAGGAAATGGAGATTTTCTTTTTAAACCAAATGGAGAAATACAAAATCGTAGCAAAAAACCATGTCCATTGTCCCATCCTGAATTTGAATTATTTCGGGCTTATCAGTTTATTAACAATATTTCATACGGTAAGCATAATAAATTAACTTCTGAACAAAAAGAAAAGGTTTTAGAACTGATAAATAAGAATGATAAGAACTTTGACTTTAGTAAGATACCGGATGTGTTAAAACTTACTTACGAAAAGTTTAATTATGGCGATAAACAAAAGATTGCTGGGAATCCAACAATAAAAGCATTAAAACCATTATTTACGAAAGAGATATGGGATAACAATTACCATGAAATTTGGCATTGTTTTTATTTTTATGAAAATGACGATAAGCTTCTTGAGAAATTAAGAAAAGATTTTGACTTTAAAAAAGACATATTGGCTGTTCGAAAAGTAAAGTTAAAAGATGGTTACTCAAATGTTTCGCTAAAAGCTATTCGAAATATTTTACCATACTTGAAGAAAGGTTATCAATTTGATCGGGCTGTTATACTTGGGGGAGTGAAAAATGCTTTTGGTGGGCGATGGCCATACTTCAAAGAATTTCATGAAGAAATTGAGAGGGAGATAGAAGGTATACTTAAGGAAGATAATAAAGAGGGCGAAGCACTTGAAAAAATCAAAGAACATTTGGCTACTCCGGTATTCAATTATGGATTCGCGAAAGATGACCCTAATTTTTTACATTTATACCATCATAGTCAGAAAGTGGAAACACGGGAAGATTTAAGTTCTGAAGTACCTGAAGTTGAAAATCTGAGAAATCCAATAGTACAACAGGGGTTACACGAGACCAGACGATTGGTAAATTTTCTGATGAAAAAATATCAAAAAGAATTTGGCAATGATTTTCAATTCGACCAGATAAAAGTTGAGATGGGGCGCGAACTTCGTAATAATAAAGATGGTAGGAGGGAAATGAGTTTTAGAATAAGAGAGAATGAAGCTAAAAACAATGAGGCGCGTGAACGTTTGTCTGAATATGGGCTACAACCATCTCATCAAAACATTCAAAAATATTTAATGTATAAGGAAATTGAAGACAGGGCCGGAAAAGCTCAGTGTCCTTACACTGGAAAGATAATTTCCATTTCTGATTTGTTAGGACATGATAATGCTGTCCAAATCGAGCATATTATCCCATTTAGCGTTTCCTTAGACGATAGTTTTGGAAATAAAACCTTGTGCGAAGCTAATTTTAATCGTGAAAAGAGTGAAAAAACACCTTACCAGTTTTATAAAGAAAATTCAGATTCTGATTTATGGGGTGTATCATCATGGGAAGCTGTCGAGGAAAGAGCTTTTAAATTATTGCCATATAGAAAGGCTAAAAAGTTTGTAGCAAAGCGTGATTTCGAAAAATCGGATTTTATTGAACGACAATTAAATGATAGCCGGTACATAGCAAAAAAATCAGTAGAATTATTATCACATGTTTGTAAAGATGTACGTGTGATGCCTGGTCAATTAACTGCGGAACTCAGGCATTTATGGGGGCTTAACAATAGTCTTCAACCCATTTTTAATCTTGATAAACATTCATATGATGTTGATGATAATATTAGTATTCCTCATTATGTGGTTACCAATGATAATGGTGAAGTTTTAAGTGTCAATCGGAAACAAAATGAAAGACCTGAAACAAAGACAACTGAAATTTTAGCTACAGGTTATGTCGATGATAAGAAATTTACTTCAAAGTATTTTAAAATTGATATGGAAACACCTGGTTTACCTAACGGAAAATATTGGGCTAAGTTGAATGTTTCTGAATCAATACAGATAAAACCAAAATTTGTAGAGAAACCCCTAACGGATGAGAAAAGTATTGTATTTAAAGGAAAAATTGAAAAGGGATATTTTAAAAACGATGCTTATGGCAGGATACCAGCAAATAAGGAAGATGGAGCATACTGGGCAAAATTTGATATTCTTAATGTAAAATTTGAATCACCAGAAAAAGATAAGCAGCCAAAAACCAAACGCAATCAGGTAATGCTTTATGGTAATGTGTTAAACGGAGAATTTAAATGTTTTATTTACCAGTGCCAAACTAATTTATATGATGGAAAGTATTGGATTATCATTGATGTAAATCCTGAGAATGTTGAGTTTATTCGTTCAGTAAATCCAGAACCTGTTATCCAGGAAAGTGAATTGTTAATAACTGCAACAGTTGATGAAAATGGTGTATTGACAGCAGATTTGGATAATGAATTTCGGATGCAAACATCTGAAGCTACAGGTAAATACTTTGTGACTCTTGAAGTTATGTCGAAAGAACCCGAACTATACCCAATAGAAAATAAGCCACCTGAATTAGAAAAAAACCAGCAGCTGATTGAAGGCAATATTTGGGTAGATAAATATACTGGCGAAATTAAATTTGACCCAAAGAAGAACCGCGAAGATCACCGCCACCATGCCATTGATGCTATAACAATTGCATTAACAGAGCAAGGATATTTACAGAGATTAAGTACATACAATGCCCAACGTAAAGAAAAGCAAAGGCAAAGGTTGGATAGCACCGAAAAATTTCCAGAACCATGGGTGGGTTTTAATAGAGATGTTAAAAAAGCTGTTAGCAAAATTCTTATTTCTTATA
>JAGLSB010000837.1 GCA_023135955.1 Bacteroidales bacterium
TACAAATTGAAAATTTTATAGGCTTCACAAAAATTCTTGATATGCAAGTTGGCCTTGAATCGTATGCGGGACCTGGACATTGGAACGATCCGGATATGCTGGAGGTTGGAAACGGCAATTTATCTTATGAAGAAAACAGGGCCCACTTTAGTCTGTGGTGCATTCTGTCAGCTCCACTAATGCTCGGTAATGACATACGCGATTTGTCAGCAGAGATTCTTGAAATTTTAATAAACAAAGAAGTAATCGCTGTTAATCAGGATTTGTTGGGAAAGCAAGGGGTTAAAGTCAGAGATGAGGGCGATTTAGAAGTATGGGCAAAAGAATTATCCGATGGATCAAGATCGGTCGTGCTGTTCAACAGGGGCGATAATAGTGCAAATATTTCTGTTAATTGGATCGAGATCGGCTATCCGAATCATTTAAAAGCTAAGGTTAGAGACCTTTGGAAAAAAGAAGATCTGGGAAAATTTGAAGGAAGCTATTCTGCAGATGTTCCTTCTCATGGAGTTGTGATGATAAAAATATTACCATAGTATTCTAGATCCACAAAAAGAAGATAAAATAGGGATGCTTTAAAATTAAAACATCAAAACTATGAGAACAATAATGCTTATTTCTGTTGTGACTTTTTGTTTGATTTCTTGTTCCGACAAACCAGAAACAAATGAATTAATTACCAATGAAGCCTATGAAAACGGAATAAAAGCAAACGAAGGTTTTCGAAGGAGTTTAGCATTCACTAAGGATTGGCTGACTTTTGCAGACCCGGCTTCAGGCCTGATACCAGAAAATCTTGATAAGGGAAAAGATAGATGGAATGCCCATAATGCTGCTGCCGACAACTACCCTTTTATGGTACTAACTTCATATCTTTTAGATAAAAAATTATTTAATACAACAATGTTGGACATGCTTCATACGGAGCAAAAATTAACTTCACGCCTTGGGAGTCTGCCTGATGACTACTCTTTTTCCAAAAAGGGTTTTTCCAGAGAAAAAGTTGATACTTTCAAAATTATATTCGGAACTTCAGAATACATCAAAGACGGAATCCTGCCTTTAACAGAGTATTTAGGGATAAGTCCGTGGAGTGACAGGATGTTTGATATGTTAAATGATCTGTCAACACACTTAAAAGTAGCTACTTATATAAGTGGGGACTATTATGGAAATTCTGTGGAAACGGAAATAAATGGTGAGCTACTTCAATCACTTACACGCAGCTATTGGATTACGGGAGATGAGAAATACCTTAACTGGGCAGTTGAAATTGGGGATTACTATCTGGTGGATGATAAACAGGATTTAAGCAAATCTACACGATTAAGATTACGAGATCATGGCTGCGAAATTGTTGGAGGATTGAGTGAGTTATATGCAACATTGTATTTTGCTAATCCGGAAAAAAAGAAAGTATATCAACCCAAAATACATAAACTGCTTAACAGACTTATAGAAATTGCCAGAAACGATGATGGCTTATTTTACAATGAAATAAATATGCTTGATGGAGAAATTATTGATAGTGCCATTGCTGATACATGGGGCTATATTTTAAATGCATTCTATACTGTATATCTTATAGATAATATAACAGAATACAAAGATGCCGTGTTAAAACCTTTAAGTATCTTAAGTAAGAATTATCATAATTATAACTGGGAAAGTGTAGGCTCAGATGGATTTGCAGATGCCATTGAAGGTGGAATTAATATATATAATAGAGAAAGAGTCCCCGAACTGGCAGATTGGATTAATACAGAAATACAAATAATGTGGTCATTACAAGATTCGGCTTTTCGGGAGAGTGGCCAAAAATATAAAAACAGAGGTGTCATTGAAGGGTGGCATGGCGATGGAAACTTTGCAAGAACCTCACTCATGTACTGCCTTTGGAAAACAAACGGTATAACAATTGACCCTTGGAGAGAAGATGTTGTATTTGGCTCAACTTTGGATGATGATGTTTTATATTATGCGCTTAAAGCTGAAAATGATTGGGAAGGGACATTAATGTTCGGACAAAAACGTCATGAAAAATTCCTTAAACTTCCTATGGATTATCCCAGAATCAATCAGTTCCCCGAATGGTTCACCTTAAATGATGATAAAAACTATGAATTATATGATGAACATAGCGGAAAATCAAAAGTTTACAGCGGAATAATATTAAATGAAGGCTTAAATATTAGCTTGAAAAAGGATATAACATATCTATTTAAGCTAAGCGAAACAGAATAAATAAAACCTTTGTATTATTTATTATATTTGACAGGCGTCACAGCTCTTTTGTAAAATTTTTAAACCAGCAACCAGAACCGAGCGTAGCGAGCTCAACGACTGAAAGGAGTTAAACCAGTACCCTTCGACCCTTCGGCTAACTCAGGGACCGCAGGCTCAGGGCGGCGCCCAGTAACCAGTAACCAGCAACTATATTAATCCTCATTATAATTTTGCCCCCATGAATTACTAAAACTAAATTCTGATTAAAAAATGAACTTCCCCACAATAACTGAAATGAAAGTCATCCCGGTGGCTGGTTATGATAGTTTTTTACTTAACCTTAGCGGAGGCCATGGTCCTGTTTTTATCCGGAACATTGTTGTGCTTAAAGATAATAACGGTAAAATTGGTGTTGGAGAAACGCCTGGTGGGGAGACAATCCGAAAAACCCTTGAAGACTCAAAAGAAATAATAATCGGGCGCCGTTTGGGTGATATGAATCTTGTCCTTAATATGATCCGAAAGAAGTTTGCCGGACTCGATGAGGGTGGACGGGGACAACAAACATTCGATCAGCGGGTAATGATCCATGCACTTACGGCAATTGAATCTGCTTTTTTAGACCTGACCGGGAAAGCCCTTGGGGTTCCGGTAGCTGCATTATTGGGTGACGGAATGCAAAGGGAGCGAGTTGAAGTACTGGGATATCTTTTTTTCGTTGGGGATTACAAAAAGACAAGCCTTGATTATCAAGTACCAAAAAACAATAGTACTGAATGGGAAAGAGTCCGCTGCAGCGAAGCATTAGATGCAAAAGGAATTGTTGAGCAGGCCAGGGCTACAAAAGAACAATTCGGTTTCAATACTTTCAAACTTAAAGGGGGAGTGCTTGAAGGGCAGGCGGAATGCGAGTGTATCAGTGCTTTAGCCGAATCATTTCCAAAATCAGGATTAACACTTGACCCGAACGGAGCCTGGAGTTTACAACAATCTATTGATTGGCTTACACCACTAAAACCTATACTTACCTATGCCGAGGACCCTTGCGGAGCGGAGGGTAGTTTCTCCGGTCGGGAGGTTCTTGCCGAATTTAGAAAAGCAACTGGTATCCCAACTGCCACAAACATGATTGCTACAAATTATAAGGAGCTGGTACAGGCCATTCAATTGCAGGCACTGGATATCCCTCTTGCCGATTGCCATTTTTGGACTATGCAGGGTGCCGTCCGGGTTTCTGCTCTATGCGAGCTATGGGGATTAACCTGGGGCTCTCACAGCAATAACCATTTCGATGTGTCACTGGCTATGATTGCCCATACTGCGGCAGCGGCCAGGGGAAATGTGACACCAATCGATACGCACTGGATATGGCAGGTTGGACAAAGGCTAACCAAAAATCCACCCGAGATCATAAACGGCTACATTGATATTCCTAAATTACCCGGCCTGGGAATTGAATTGGATTTTGAGAAAGTGGAAGAAGCCAATAAATTATATAATAAGATTGGATCAATAAAACGTGACGATTCAGTGGCAATGCAATTCCTTAAACCAGGATGGAAATTCAATCCAAAACGCCCATGCCTTGCTGCTGATCCGAAATAAACTTTAATTTATTTTACTAGAGCCAGTGGCAGACTGCCAAAAATAATAAAAAGAATAAATATGTATAAAATCAAAAAAAGGCTTCAAAATGGTGAGCTTGTCCTGGGAACCATTATCTCCGAAGTTCGCAATCCAAATATCGCATACTTGCTAGCACAATGCGGATTTGAGTATTTCATCATTGACAATGAACATGGTACATACAGTTTTGAAGATATCTCCAACATAATAGCCGCAGCAAGAGGTGCTGACATTTCAGTTATTGTAAGAATACCTGAAATCAGTCGAGAAAATATTTTAAAACCCCTCGATTCAGGTGCAGCTGGTTTACTCGTTCCAATGGTTAATACTGCTGCTGAAGCAGAAGAAGTAGTTCAGCATGCAAAATATCCTCATATGGGAAAAAGGGGTGTTGCTTTGCGCCGGGCACATAGCCTTTATGCTAAAATAAATGCTGTTGACTACTTGCAAAAGGCAAATGATGATACATTTATTGCAGTACAGGCAGAAACAACCCAGTCCGTAGAGAATATTAATGAAATAGCTTCTGTTGAAGGTGTAGATTGTGTTTTCTGTGGTCCTTTTGATTTGTCAGTAAGCCTTGGAATTCCAGGACAAATCGACCATCCCCTTGAAATAGAAGCAATAGAGAAAATTGCATCTGCATGCAAAAAGCATAATAAGATAGCCGGTATATTGATGTTTGACCAGGAAATGCTTACGAAATGGATAAACAAAGATTTCCGATTTGCGGTTTATAGCAGCGATATTACTATGCTTGCGGATAATGCTGCTAAGGCTGTAAAAGAATTGAAGAATTGTGTAAAATAAAGTGTGGAGGCAAGAGTTTTGATGGAAATTCATCAATAAAAGATAAACTATTCCCTCCCTTTTAGGGGTCCCGATGTACATCGGGAAGGGAGGGGTAATGAAAATAATCAAAATAAATAGCAAATAACTATTAACATAAATAAATATCAAAATGGAAAAAATAGGATTCATCGGACTCGGCACCATGGGAAAACCAATGGCTATTAACCTTCTTAATGCAGGATACAAACTCATTGTTAATGATATTAATAATTCTTCTGTAGATGAAGTCTCAAAAGCCGGGGCTGAAAAAGCGGCCAATGCAAAAGAGGTAGCCGAAAATGTCGATATTGTAATCACTATGCTTCCTGATTCACCCGATGTTGAATCAGTTGTTTTTGGTGCAAATGGCTTACTTGAAGGAATGCAAAATGGCATGCTTTTTATCGATATGTCAACTATTGCTCCTGCCACATCACAAAAGGTTTACGAAGCGATGAAGGAAAAAAGTGCCGAAGCTCTTGATGCTCCTGTGTCAGGTGGTGAAGTTGGTGCCCAGCAAGCGGCCTTGTCTATTATGGTTGGAGGGACGGACCAGGCCTTTCAGAGAGCGCTGCCACTTTTTCAAATAATGGGTAAAAACATCGTCCATATTGGAGCTGCCGGAGCCGGACAGGTTACAAAAGTCTGCAACCAGATAGTTGTGGGACAGACAATACAGGCTGTTGCTGAAGCATTGACCCTTGCAAAGAAAAGTGGTGTTGATGTTGCAAAAGTAAGAGATGCCCTGCTTGGTGGTTTTGCTCAGAGCCGTATCCTTGACCTACATGGCAAGCGTATTCTGGATCGTAATTTTGAACCTGGTTTCAGGGTAGAATTGCACCGCAAAGATTTAAATATTGCCTTGCAAACCGCCCGCGAATTAGAGTTATCCTTGCCTGTTACATCAATTGTTGCAGAAAATATGAACGCTCTTATCGCCATGGGAGATGGAAAAAAGGACCATTCAGCATTGGCCCTGCTTTCAGAAAAACTGGCTAATATCTAGACTATATGGATCCTTTCATTCTTGTTGGAATTGGAGCATTGATTGTCCTTGGTGGCATCCTCGGATTACGGCTTAATGCCTTTTTGGCTCTATTTGTAGCCGCTTTAGTCGTGTCCTGGCTTACACCGGAATCCAATATTGAGATCTATTCTGCTGCAAAAAATATATCGGCCCAGGAAACAACACAGTTAATACAGCAATCGGCTGGCGAGCGAGTTGCAAATGGATTTGGTAGCACCTGTGCAAAAATCGGGATACTAATTGCCCTTGCCTCTATAATTGGTAAAGCTATGCTGGACAGCGGTTCTGCAGACAGGATAGTACGTTCTGCCATTCGTTTGCTTGGCGAGAAAAGGGCTCCTGCTGCATTCCTGGGTAGTGGATTTTTTCTTGCAATCCCTGTATTTTACGACACGGTATTCTACCTTCTCCTCCCATTGGGCAAAGCAATGGCTACAAGAAAAGAACGAAATTATTTGCTTTATATACTGTCAATTGTGGCGGGAACAGCCATGACGCATTCGCTTGTTCCTCCAACTCCAGGTCCGCTTTTCGTTGCATCAGCACTTAATGTTGATATAGGAACAATGATGATGGGAGGAATCGTTGTGGGATTCTTTACTGTTGCTGCCGGATATGCATATGCAGTGTGGGCGAACAGTAAATGGGAGATACCTTTGCGAGAAACCAGTGATATTTCAATAAAAGAATTAAAGAATCTGTCAGTTAAAGAAGATCATGAATTGCCTTCAATATGGCTCTCTTTATTACCTATTCTCCTGCCTGTTGTTTTAATTGCAGGTCGAACAATTATCAATGCAACAGCAGACATTTCAGACCTGGCCCTTTCAAGAATGATTGATAACCTGGGCAATAGCAATACGGCTTTGGCAATCGCAGCAGCAATAGCCATGGGCACTCTGGTTCACTCCAAACGAAACAATAAAAAACAACTTTCGGCTTCGGTTAGTGCAGCCTTGTCAAGTGCGGGTACCATAATTCTCATTACGGCTGCAGGTGGAGCGTTTGGAGGTATTCTTCAACAAACTGGTATCGGCCCCAGTATTGAAGGATTAGCAAACGATTATCAAATAGCAATTCTACCGCTGGCATTTTTTGTCACTTTGCTGGTAAGAACGGCGCAAGGATCTGCAACAGTTGCGATGATCACCGCTGTTGGAATACTTAGCGGATTTTCAGATCCTGCAACATTAGGTTTTCATCCGGTTTATCTGGCCCTTGTCATCGGTTGTGGCTCAAAAATTTTCCCCTGGATGAATGACAGTGGATTTTGGATTATCAGCAAAATGAGCGGTTTTACTGAACGAGAAACACTAAAAACATTTTCAGTAATGTTGTCGATCATGGGTTTCACCGGATTAATCGTCGTCATGGCTCTGGCAAAGTTTTTTCCGTTTGTATAGATTTTGCGATTGAAGTTCCTTTTAGCAAGTAAATATTGATAGGGCTCTATAGTACACAACAACAACTGTTTTCCGAAAAAAACACCCGAATATCAAAATAATAATGCCTTACTGACGGTGAGGACGAGATTGCTTCAGTCACCCTCGGGCCTCGGGCTCCTTCGCAAAAACGAGGCTTTGGTAGCGTGGGGGGATAAAAAAGTTGGCGGCAAAGCCGCCAACTTTTTTATCCTCTACCCCCGAGTAGGCCCCGTTTTTGCGAGCCGACGAAGGAGGCGAAGCAATCTCGTGTCGGTTTCAATTACTCAATTCCGAATAAATGTAATACAATATGCCAAATACTGATTCATTTGTTGTGGTTTCCGCCTTTCTCAAATCAATTTTTTAATGAGACACCCGAAATGAAGAAAAATAATCCCTTATTATCCTGATTATAATCAGGTTTAGGTTTTTGAAAAGAAATTTGTTCGAAAAACAGAAAGAAGACTATAAGCCATTAACGAAGATATCAATTTGTGCATTCTCCGAATGCAAAAAAATATTAAAAATTCATATTACTGCTTTCCGTAAATGAAGTTCAATAAAAATCAAAATGTGTAATAATGGCTCCGATATAGATTAAAGTATCTCTTTTTTAATTCTCTTTTTATTATGGAAAGAGTTCCTGTGGATTTGTATTTATTAGCTATTAATTTTGATTTTACAAAGGTTTGCCCATTGAACGGGCTCTGAAAAAAATGCGTGCCACGAGGTAGCGCGCTGCAATGAAATACTGCAGAGCTTATTTTTTTCTTGATTTTTTTGCTGTCTTTTTTTATCAAGAAAAAAAGATAGAGCCCGTCCGGCTTGAGGACAGAAAAAACGATATAATTTAACTGGTTTTTATACCAACGGGATAATGTCTAATTTGGGAATCTTTGAATTGTTATCCCTAATAATATTAAAAATTACCATCATAACCCAGGCAATACAAGCCCATTAGTCTTACAATTCTCTCGTAAAAAATCTGTCCACATATAATCAATACCTGTCTCTGGAATCATTTGCTCCAATACATTATGGAGATAATTATATTCCTTTTCCACTCTCGTTACACAAGAAAGACTGAATTCCTGTAAAACTTTCTCTGCTTCTTTATTTTTACCTTCTTTTAATAGTCCAAGAACTTCAGATTCAATTGTTTTGGATCTGGCGAGCTCCCATTTCTCTGTTTCGCTGAAGACGCCCTTTACTACAGGTGCAAGTTTGTTATAATTAAGATCGCATAGACGTTTTGTTTTTTCAGCCAGCCACCACGGAGATTCTTCAGAATATATATTTGTTCCAACTCCGTATTGGTCTGGAACTGTTTGTCCTGTAAAATAGAAAGGTTTGAAAACATTTACGCAAGGAGAACTAAAACTCCCCCAGTAAACCTGACCCAGTAATGAGGGCATATCCTTTCTTAAATGTACAACCATACTTGCCGCAGTACGATAGCGTCCATGTGGCTTATCGTGCATACAGGTTGTTACAAACATGCTGTGGGCGGGAGACCATTTAGGCTTTTCAATTGTGCCATCAAAATGATCTCTGTTTATCTCATTCATCATAAATTCAACAGTAATATTCCCTTTGTTATCTTTTAGCTTAGCTAAATTTGAATTTACCCTGTTCTGTGAAGTGGAATAGTTATAAGAAGGGTCAGAATAGCAATATGCAAAATTGAAATCCTCTTTTGATTTACACCAACCCATTTCAATTGCATGATTTACAAGATCGGGATGAGCTTCATTATAGTCGGATTCAATGCTGTATGCATTAGATATTGCCCACACATCCTCAACCTTCTTTGCAACCCAGTATTTTCCGGCAGTTTCAAGAACCCATGCCTCCTCTGGATCAGCAATAATAAACGAATTATGATAATTATCCTTTTCATCCCACTGACCTGCAAAATGACATCCACCTCCCTGTCCATATTTTTCCAAAAGTGAAATAATTACATGCATTGCTTCATATGCAGTCTTTCCCCTCTCAAGTGCCAATCGAACAAAATCCATTCCCAAAAGCCCTGTCTCCGAGTAAGGTTCTTTAGAATGCTCCGCTTCATTTCCAATAGCCACACCCCATTCGTTTAACCCATGCTCATATCCAAAGGTCCACCATATTTTTGATCCAATATGCGCATAAGACTCTTCTGTCTGTGGAATTTCTATATGTGTGCATTTAACATTTCTTCCCTTCTCATTAACACCTCGTGAGAAAAATTCAAGGGGTTGGGATTCGACAGAGGGCCTGTCGCTGTTTTTTCCCATAATAACAGATCCGTCTTTAGTAGAATTACTTATAGCCACCCAAGTGTCACATGATTGGGAAAAGACCTGAGAGCAGGATATTAAGGAAAAAATTAAGGACAGAAAAAAAACTGCTGAAGGATTTATTTTTCTTGTTTTCATGATTTGCTTTTTATTGTCGTTAATTATTATTCTGCCACTTAACAGTTGGTAGCGTTCATTAATTGTTATTTTAGTCCAGATATTATTGGCAATCCGAATACTACAAAAATTGTCCAAATTGTGTAGAGCGGCAAATATTTTGCTATAGTCATCTCGACTTGTTTTATCTCTTTGTTTTTAAAGTTAACCCTATATAAATCAATCATAATTAGTACTAAATTACCAAAAATCAATAAGTTTGAACCAAGTACCGCTGCTCTGTTTGGGGTAAAACCATATTCTCCCAGTCTATAAAGTATAGCTGACAATGCAATTAAATCAATTATTAGTGTAATAATCGAAAGTGCAAAAAGAGTCATTTCGTTGAAGCGCTGTTTTTTATTTAAAGAAGTTTCAGAAATTGAAAAGACAGTTATACCCATTACTCCCAAAAGCATAAGGTTGAAAACTATTAAAAAGTCCCTGTCATTATATGGATCTTTCCCGGTAACTAAAATGCTTATCAAGTAAATAATCAAAGTAATCAGAACGAGAGGACTAAAAATATTCGCAATTATAGGGGCAATTTTGTTAGTGACAAAAGGATAATTACGGAATATAAAGCTTGCAACAATTGGAGCTGAAACTAATCCCCATATAACAATATAATCAAAATAAAACTCCTCAATTAATAAATCAATTGCAGAAAATAATCCAAGTGTAACTCCAGTCAAAATACCACCTGCAATTAAAATAATTGCCACTAAAATCGCTAAATCTCCGTTGTGCTTAATATAATTAATCCGTTTTACCTTATCCTTTAGGTCAAAGTCAATAAAAATCAGACCATATAGGCACCAAATCATAAGTGGCAAATGTATATAAGCTAAATTAATAGATTGACTATCTCTATTGGATGGTAAGAAATTTATGTATAATGCAGAAATAATAAATATAGAACTGGAAATTATAAATTGTCTGGTTTTGAAAAAATCCTTTGTCAAAAATGCATATAAAGATAAACCGAACAGTACAATAAGTCCGGCATTTTTCTCATAAAAAAAGAACTCTTCTAAGTTGACATCAAACAACTGCGGAATTTTAATCAGAAATCCTGTTATTACGCAAGTTATGATCAAAAATAGAATATCCGTTTTTCTTATTTTAACTGAATCTTCATGTAAATTATCAAATTCTAACCGGGTCTTCCAGAAATCTGAAATCTTATGCTCCGAAATCTCAGGATAGATGTCAAAGAAAGCCTTTTCAAATCCCTTTTTGTCGGCTCTGAATATATTTTCAAGCTGCTCATAATTGTCAATATTATCTTTAATCTTGTTTTTCATTTTATTTGTAGGGTGCTGGTTTAAGGCATGCTGACGTTGATGTGTCGAGTAGATAAGGGGAATTTCACCCCAAACCTCTCTCAGAACCGGA
>JAGLSB010000838.1 GCA_023135955.1 Bacteroidales bacterium
ATTATCAGGAGAGAAATTAATGACAATGGAAAATCAAGAGCTTTTATAAATGACAGTCCGGCTAATCTACAGATTTTGAAAGATCTGGGGCCGCTATTAATAGATGTGCATTCCCAACATGAGAACCTTGATCTAGGTAATCATCAGTACCAGATAAATGTAATTGATGCTTTTGGAGGTACTCAAATACTATCGGAAGATTTTCGTGAAGAGTATAGAAAATTCAAAGAAAGGAAGAAAGAATATAACTTCCTTGTTGAGAACAGAAATAAAAGTTTATCAGAACTTGATTTCATAAAATTCCAATATGAAGAATTAGAGAAAGTTAAACTTGTTGCCAATGAAATTGAAGGACTTGAAGAAGAGCTTGAATTGTTGCAACATGCGGAGGATATTAAAGCAACAATGTATAATGTATGGCAGCTTTTAAATGGTGGGGAACAGAATGTTTCAGGAATGATAAGGGATGCAATGCAGGAATTAAAAAAGACGTCTTCTTTTCATAAACCAGCAGAAGATTTAATTAATCGACTTGAAAGTAGTCATATCGAATTAAGCGATATCGCTTCTGAAGCTGAGGCTCTCGGCGAAAAAACTGTTCATGATCCAAAATTACTCGAGATAAAGGAAGAAAGACTGAATTTATTAAACGGTCTGTTGCAAAAGCACAATTTGAAAACTTCAGAGGAATTGATCGCATTCAGGGATAATTTATCAGATCAGATTTTTGAATTAGAGTCTCTTGAATTTAAACTGGAAGAGATCGAAAAGGAATTAAATAAAACTGAAAAAATCCTATTTGAAAGAGCTGATAAGCTTTCTGTTAAAAGAATGAAAAACGCTGCATTATTACAGAATGAAATAACCAATCTTTTAATTCAGCTTGGCATCCCAAATGCCGGATTCTTAGTTGCTAATGAAAAAAAGGATGAGCTTTCAGATAATGGTGTTGATGATATCATATTTCATTTTAAGGCAAATAAGAACACGGTCTTGCAAGAAATAGGAAAAATTGCTTCGGGTGGTGAACTTTCCCGCTTAATGCTTAGTATTAAGTCGGTTATTTCAGGTTCACTGGGTCTTTCAACTATTATATTTGATGAAATTGATTCAGGAGTCTCCGGTGAAATTGCTCACCGTATTGCAAATATAATGCAGGAAATGTCATCTGACAGGCAGGTACTTTCTATAACCCATCTACCTCAGGTAGCTGCAGGGGGGAATCAGCATTTTTACGTATTTAAAGAAGATACAAAAGATACTACTGAGACAAAAATCAAAGAACTTTCTTCAGATGAGCGCCTTATTGAAATTGCTAAAATGCTTAGTGGCAAAGAAACAACAAGCGCTGCAATGGAAAATGCCAGGGAGTTACTTCTGAATAAGTGATATTGAAAGAGAGTGAGGACGTGAGTTCGTGATTACGTGAATACGTGAGAATGTGTGTTCGTGATATTCGATTAAGTTCTTTTGTTTAATGAATAAATACTTGGGACGATGTCCCAAGGTCTAATATGTCAGGCCTTCAGCCTGAATTAAAAACTAGAGATTATTTATTTGACGTGTTTTTGCTATTTCAGGCTGAAGGCCTGACACAGAGATAACTTGGGGCTTTTCTCCAAGATGATGCTATACAATTCTTCTTTTTCAGGCTGAAGGCCTGACACAGCAATAACCTGGGGCGATAGCCCCAGGATGGAGCAACACATGCTCTTCTTCAGGCTGTAGGCCTGACACATATTACCTTAAATAGAAAAATCCCAACATCAATCCCTAAAATACATCCTCCCCCTTCTGCACCATTAAATCATATTTATTATCTTTGAAAATCATAAGATTAGCTTTTAATCCTTACAATCTGATAAAAATTGCCTTTCAAAAGAAATATTTCAAAATGAAAAAATACTTCATCCTCCTATTAATTTTCACCATTGTAATATCATGCTCTACAAGCTCGAATATTCAGCTGAGTAAAATAGGCGAGGAGCCGGTAGAATATAAGCAAAGGATAGTTTACTCTTTACCAAAAACAGTATTAAGAATCGATATTGAAATTGAAAAGGAGACGTACATACCAGGTCCGTATAAACAATATGCCCGGAGATTATTAGGGCTCGAAAATGTTATTCAAGATTATTCCTTTCAATATAAAATAAATACTGTTGATCTACAGTCTTTTACTGAAGCGGATCCTGAAATGTTTTTCTCTGTGAATGTAATTGAAGGAAGTATGGAGTGGGATAAATATCTGAGTCTTGCAGAACATGGATTTGTTCTTCAACCAGGAAAAGCAGGGATTAATTCTATTAAATCGTTAAAAAGTAGTAGGGATATTTCCGGGACATCTTTTCAGGAGCTTTCAATGAAAATGAATCTTACTGAGATTACCGATACTTTGTACAAAACTATCATAACAGATACAATGCTTATTCGCTTACCAGTTTTAACTACCGCACAACAGGTAAGAACTTTGGAGCAAAAAGCCACCGAAGCAGCAAGCAATCTATTTCTAATTCGCGAGAATAAGTTTTATACAATTACCAATATCGACGGTGATTATCCAGATGGCAGGGCTATGGAAGTTATGGTAAATGAGATGGATAAAATGGAAATAGCCTATCTTGAATTGTTTACAGGGAAAGTGTTTAAACAAAAATTTACCAGGAGCTTTATATACAGTCCTGAGTCATCTGAAGAGATTCAGAATTTCAGGCTCTGTTCCTTTTCATCGAAAAAAGGATTATCAAATCTAAAAGGGGGCTATGATATTACACTTGAATTAAGTCCACTCAACATTATCCCTGAAATTCCTCCTTCAAAAAATGCAGGTTCTCCAGAATTGAATTTCAATAAACTCTTGTACCGCATTCCCGATGTAGCTTCACTAAGAATAAAACTAGTTGATGAAGTATTATATGAAAATCGAGTTAGTATTTATCAGTTTGGTAGTTTACTGGATATTCCTGTTTACTTCGACTACGCTCAGTAACCGTACTTCCTCTACGCTCAGTAACCGTACTTCCTCTACGCTCAGTAACCGTACTTCCTCTACGCTCAGTAATCTTACTTAGGCTACCGCTCAGCAACCGTGCTTCGACAACAGCTCCTTTGATGTACCAGACTTTCTGCCTGAATAATAATTCAAGAGATTACTTATTTGAGACGATTGCGTTTTTTCAGCCTGAATGACTGACACTGTATTATCTTAGGCCATAGCCCCAAGCAAAAGCAAAATAGATCTTTCTCTTCAGGCTGAAAGCCTGTCCATAATTTTCATTAATCAGTCTGATTACATCGATTAGTAAAAAACTTTAAACATTTTAGGCACTTCAAACTCAAGCCACTAAAATATTATTATTAAATTAGCGATCGCTAAATTAAAATATATTGAATATGTCACAGGAAAAGAAATTTGTACCCTTTGTTTCAGCCGAAACAAATATGGCTGAATTCACAATCAAGGCATTAATTATCGGTCTTGTTTTGGCTGTTGTTTTAGGAGCAGCGAATGCCTATCTCGGCCTGAAAGCAGGAATGACCATTGCTGCAACATATCCAGCTGCTGTTATTGGAATGGCTTTGATAAAGGCAATGAGAGGAAGTATTTTGGAAGAAAATTTTGCTCGTACGGTTGGTTCCATTGGAGAATCTGTCGCTGCAGGTGCTATTTTTACAATCCCAGCCTTTTATATTGTTTTTCTTCAAAAACAACAACAAGGAGTAGAAATCGAGAACTTTTTTACCTATGGAATCACAACTGTTATTCTTATAGCCGGTGGTGTTCTTGGTATCATGTTCGTTGCCTTGTTAAGAAAAGTAATGGTTGATGATGTAGAATTGCCCTTTCCGGAATCAGTTGCTGCAGCCGAAATACACAAGTCTGGCAGCAATTCTGATGGTGGATCAAAATTTCTTTTTGGAGCAATGATATTTGGCGCGATTGTTACCTTAATGAGTAAGTTTAAAATATTCCTTGACTACTGGGAGCACTTTGTAGTATTTGGACAGCAGAAGATTACCGGATTAGGGGAGTTTTTGGGCGCAAAGATAGGTGTTGTTGGAAAGGGTGGTGCCTTGGTAGGTACACCTGCTGTTAGTCCTGCATATTTAGGTGTTGGTTACATTATTGGACCCAGATTGGCTTCTTTGAACTTCAGTGGTAGTCTGCTTGCATGGGGATTACTAACGCCCATTATTTTATATTTCCTGGGTCCTGATATTAATATTGAAGCAGCTGCATCTGCTTTGGTCGCCAGCGATGGACTTTCCATGGATGCTGCGATACAGAAAGCATGGATTGCAAAAGCTTACGATGTATGGTCATATATTGTAAGACCAATTGCAATTGGAGGTATGCTTGTAAGTGCAGTTTATACTCTTTACATGATGAGAAAGAGTCTTTTCGCAGGAGTAGCCCGATCTATTGATGATGTAAAAAAAGCAGCTTCAGGAGTGGATACGGGTGTTCCAAGAAATGAAAAGGATATAAGTTTTAACTGGATCATGTTGGGTATTGCTTCCGTTGCAGTTGCAACTTTTGCAATAACTTATTTTATTTTTAGTACTACAGTATTGGTTGCTCTCATCGCAGCTACGGTTATGATAATTCTAGCATTCTTCTTTGCAGCAGTTTCAGGCTATTTGGTTGGAATAATGGGGTCAAGTAATAATCCAATTTCTGGTCTTACTCTTACAGCACTTGTAGTTACTGCATTGATAATGGTAATACTTGGTGTAAATGGAAATGAAGGTGTTGCTGCAACTCTAGGTGTAGCTGCCATTGTTTGCGTTTCAGCAGCCGTAGCAGGGGAGATGTTACAGGATTTAAAAGCAGGACATATATTAGGTGGTACTCCATGGCGTATGCAAGTGGGCGATATTATTGGTGTTATTGCTTCTGCTGCTGTAATGTTTTTCATCCTCTCTTATTTAAATCAGGGTGATATACAAACAGGTTTGAATGAAGGTTATGTTGGTGGATTTGGCAGCAAAGAATTATCTGCTCCCCAGGCCAACCTGATGGCAATATTGTCGCAAGGAATTGTTGGTGGAGAAATGGCATGGCCGCTTGTAATAACAGGTATGTTAATGGGTGTTGGATTTATTCTAATGCAGGTGAAGAGTCCGATGCTAGTCTTTGTAGGAATGTATCTTCCATTGAAAACTACTTTCGCCATTTTTATTGGTGGTTCAATTAAAGGAATCCTGACTAACAGAGCCGAAAAGAAAAAACATAATGATGCACAAAAAACAAGATCCGAGAATGTTGGAGTATTACTTGCATCCGGACTTATTGCAGGGGAAGCACTAATGGGTTTATTCTTTGCCGTATTTGCCGCTTTCGGAAGGTTCCCAACTGCAATTTTCTCAAAACCATCCTATTTAATCGGACTAGCGATTTTAGTATTAACAGGCTGGGCACTTATTAATTTACCATTAAGAAATGCTGGATCACCAGATGAACCAGCTCCGCCTTCAGCTGGGCATTAAAAATTATTCGGTTAGAGGGTGCTGTCTGACAGTACCCTACAACCGATTTTTGAGAATATGAAATTTCTGGAAAGACGAAAAATACTAAGGAGTACTTCTGCACCGGATCTTATCCCTGTTCAAATTCGGGGTTTTGATATCGAAGAAGAAAAGGTAGTGGTTCTTGTACCAAAGTTCGAAAGTAAAATTTATCATCTGTTTTCACCCAGATTAGAAAAGCTTTTTTTTAGAATAAAATTAGATGATTTAGGATCGGCAACATGGGAGGCAATTGATGGAAAACGAAATGTTCGTGAGATTGGAGAATTTATAAAGAAACAAAAAGCCGATGTCAAAATAGAAACAATTGATCTTGATGACAGATTATCAAAATATATGACTTTGCTGTATGAAAAGAGATTTATAAGTTTCAGACAGATTATGTGGGAAGGGAGGAGGTAATAGAGGTTACAGGGGTTACGGGGGTGACAGGAGTGACAGGGGTTACAGGGGTTACAGGGGTTACGAGGGTTACGAGGGTGACAGGGGTTACAAGGGTGACAGGGGTGACAGGAGTTACAGATGGTGAAGGAACTCCAGAGACGAAATGCGAGCCTTTTAGTTTTTAGCCTTTAGCTATTAGCCAAAAGCTAACCGCTAACCGCCAATAACTAGTATCCTTCGACCCTTCGGCTAGCTCAGGGACCGCAGGCTCAGGGCGGCGACCAGTAACCAGAACCGAGCGCAGCGAGCTCAACGACTGAAAGGAGTTAAACCAGTAACCAGTCCAGTGTGCGGGCCAAACAGCCGCAATTTTGAATTGAATATAACAGTAACCAGTAACCAGTAACCAGTAACCAGTAACCAGTAACAATTAAATACAACAACATGAGTACAATTAAAGATTTATATCCGCAAAAATTATGGGAGATATTCCATGAGTTAACACAGATTCCAAGGCCATCAAAAAAAGAACAAGCTGCAGCTGAATATGCTAAGCTATTTGGAGAGAAGCTTGGACTTAAAACCATAGTCGATGAAGTAGGAAATGTTATTATCTCTAAACCGGCAACTCCTGGTTTAGAAAACAGGATGGGCATAGTTTTACAATCCCACCTTGATATGGTTCCTCAGAAGAATTCGGATAAAGTTCATGACTTTGAAAAGGATCCTATTGAAACTTTAATAGATGGTGATTGGGTAACTGCTAATGGAACAACTCTTGGGGCTGATAATGGAATAGGAGTAGCGGCAGCATTGGCTGTTATGGCATCTGATAACCTGGAGCACGGACCAATTGAAGCACTTCTTACTATTGATGAAGAGACAGGTATGACAGGTGCTTTTGAATTGAAATCCGGTATTCTTAAGGGTGATATTTTGTTGAATATGGATTCAGAAGACGAAGGTGAATTGTATATTGGATGCGCCGGTGGTATAAACACATCTGGTAGCTTTGATTATAGGGAAGAAGACAGTCCGGCTGGCTATGTTGCTTATAAGATTGAAGTAAAAGGTCTTAAGGGTGGTCATTCAGGACTTGATATCAACCTGGGAAGAAGTAATGCAATTAAAATGATAAACCGGTTTCTATGGGATGCTACAAAAAATATGGATTTAAAGATATCTGCTTTTGAAGGTGGAAGTCTTAGAAATGCAATTCCAAGGGAAGCATTCGCAGATGTTGTTATTCCAGATGCAAAGAAAAGCGATTTTGAGAAAATGGTTAGTGATTTTAATCTTGTTTTTAAAACTGAATTCCAGGGCACTGAGCCTGATTTAAGCTTTTCAACTAATTCTATTGATGTTCCCGCTAAAGTCATGCCTGCTGAAGCACAGGATCGTTTCATAAAAATGATTTATGGTATTCCAAATGGTGTAATGAGAATGAGCGTTGATATGGCAGATGTTGTTGAATCATCTACGAATCTTGCCATTGTTAAGGCTGTTGAAGGCGAAGTTTCTGCAATGTGTTTAATCCGTAGTTCTGTCGATTCTGCTAAATTCAGCGTGGCAAACAAAACTCAGGCAGTTATGGAATTGGCGGGAGCAACAGTATTGCACGATGGTACCTATCCAGGATGGAAACCTAATATGGATTCTCCAATTCTAAAAACCATGAAGACGGTATATAATGACAAATATGGTAAAGTTCCTGATATTAAGGTTATCCATGCAGGACTGGAATGTGGAATCATTGGCGATGCCTATCCGGAAATGGATCTTATTTCATTTGGACCAACCATTCGTTTTCCTCATTCTCCAGATGAGAAAGTGAATATCAAAACCGTTGGTTTGTTTTGGGATTATTTGTTGGAGACATTGAAGAAAGTGCCGGTTAAATAGTTATTAATGTAGGGACGAGGCATGCCTCGTCCCTACTAAAATACCCCCTCAGCAATTTTCTTAATATTATCAGAAATCCCAATAGTATAATAATGAATAGCGGGAACAACCGCTTCCTTTAGCTCTTTCGATTGCATTACCGCCCATTCAACACCTATTTGCTTAGCTTCCACATTGGTTTTGCATTTATCAATCTGCTTTACAAGTTCATTGGGTATCTCGACATGAAATATTCTGGGCAGCATTTCAATATCTTTAAGCGTTGTAATTGGTTTTAATCCTGGAATAATAGGAACAGTAATTCCTTCTGCCCGGCATCTGTCCCTGAATTCAAAAAACTTCGCATTATTGAAAAACATCTGTGTAACGATATAATCTGCTCCGGCCTCGATTTTAGCTTTTAAGTAATGGATGTCATTATCCATATTTGGTGCTTCATAATGTTTCTCAGGATAGCCTGCAACACCTATTGAGAAATTTGTTGGCTGTGGATTCTTAATTTCTCTGTCGAGATAAATACCCTCATTTAAATTTGAAATTTGCTCAACCAATGATAATGTGTGCTCGTGTCCACCGTTTTCGGGAATGAAAAAACGTTGTCCTTTCTGAGGATCTCCTCTCAAAACAAGGAGGTTATTCATTCCAAGGAAATTCAGATCTATCAATACATCTTCTGTTTCTTCTTTGGTAAAGCCTCCGCAAATCATATGGGGCACAACCGTAACATCATATTTATGCTGAATTGCTGCTGAAAGAGCAACTGTTCCAGGCCTCTTTCTGATAATTTTTCTTTCCATCAGCCCATTTTCAAGTTTTCTGTATTCAGATTCTTGCTGATGATAAGTTATATTGATATTCAGAGGATTAAACTCAATAAGTGGATCAATACTTTTATATAAATCTTCAATGTTTTTCCCCTTTAAAGGAGGAAGTAATTCAAAGGAGAAAAGAGTTTCTTTTGTGTTTTTAAGAGTTTCTGCTACGTTCATAAGCTTAGGTTGTGTAATTCAGGTTCGAAGCTAATAATTTTTCAATCTTATCAGGTGTTGTTCCTTTTCTTTTTGCATAATCAATTACCTGATCTTTGCTGATTTTTCCAACGAAAAAATATTTCGATTCAGGATGTGCAAACATTAATCCGCTTACAGAGGCTGCAGGGAACATACTCTGACTCTCAGTAAGAGTAATACCGGTTTTTTGTTCTTTATCGAGTAAATTAAAAAGAATTTCTTTTTCAGAATGATCGGGACAGGCAGGATAACCGTGTGCCGGACGAATGCCTTTGTATTCCTCAAGCAGCATTTGATCGAAGTTTAAGTTTTCATCCTTATTATAGCCCCATAATTCTTTTCGTACTTTTTCATGAAGTAATTCGGTAAATGCCTCTGCAAATCTGTCGGCAAGCGCTTTAAGCATTATACTGCTATAATCATCATTTGAATCTTCGAATTCTTTTATCTTTTTTTCAATTCCTAGTCCGGTAGTATTTGCAAAGGCACCAATATAGTCGATTCTTCCGCTATCTTTTGGTGCAATAAAATCAGACAGACAATAATTAGGTGTTTCTTTTTTCAGCTGATTCCTTAGGTTTGAAAATCTGGCAATAACTTCGCTTCGACTTTCGTCTTTATAAACTTCAATATCATCTCCTATAGAATTAGCAGGATAGATCCCAATAACAGCATTGGCAGTCAGCCATTTTTCTTCAATAATACTATCTAACATTGCATTAGCATCTGCAAATAGTTTGGTGGCTTCTTTACCTTGAACAGGATCTTTAAGAATGTCCGGGAATTTGCCTCGCAATTGCCATACAACAAAGAAGAACACCCATGATATGTAATTCCTTAATTCTTCAAGTGGATAATCCATTAGAAATTTCTGTCCGATGAAAGAAGGTTTTACAATTCGGGTTTTTTCCCAGTCCGATCTGAATTTATTTTTTCTAGCTTCATCCAGACTTAAATATTCCACTTTCGATTTAGCACCGCTGTATTTAAGTCTTAACTCATCATATTCTGCTCTTGTTGCAGCAACAAATTCATCGTATTTATCTTTCTTAAGCAATTGACTAACCACTCCAACGCTTCTCGAAGCATCTTTTACATGGACGACAGCTGAATTATAGGATGGTTCAATTTTAACTGCTGTATGAATTTTCGATGTAGTAGCGCCACCCACCAGCAAAGGAATTTTCATGTCTTTTCTTTCCATTTCTTTGGCTATAGAGACCATTTCTTCAAGAGAAGGTGTAATTAAACCGCTTAATCCTATAATATCGACATTCTCTTTTATAGCAGTATGTAGAATCTTTTCGGAAGGAACCATTACCCCCAGATCTATAATTTCATAATTATTGCACCCGAGAACCACGCTGACAATGTTTTTTCCAATATCATGAACATCACCCTTTACGGTTGCCAGCAGAATCTTCCCAGCCGAACTGCTAATCTGGTCTGGCGTTTTTTCCAGCTCAATAAAAGGAAGTAAAACAGCTACCGCCTTTTTCATTACCCTTGCACTTTTAACAACCTGAGGAAGAAACATTTTACCCTCTCCAAATAATTCACCTACTATATTCATTCCTGCCATAAGTGGACCTTCAATTACTTTAAGGCCTAGCCCGTACTTTTTATGAGCTTCTAATACGTCTTTATCAATAAATTCAGTAATTCCTCTAACCAATGAATATCTAAGTCTTTCATCAATATCTTTTTCTCTCCACTCTAAAAATTTTTCTTTCTTCTTAAAATCCTCATTTAGGTTCTCAGCAAAATGAATAAGTTTCTCAGTAGCATTCTTTGTTCTATTTAAAACAACATCTTCAGTAATTTTGAGAAGATCAGCAGGTATTTCATCATAAACCTGCAACATAGATGGGTTTACTATTCCCATATCCAATCCTGCCTTAATTGCATGAAAGAGAAATACAGAATGAATTGCTTCCCGAACTGTATTATTTCCTCTGAAAGAGAAAGAAAGATTACTTATTCCTCCGCTAATTTTAGCATATGGAAGATTCGCTTTTATCCAGACAACAGTTTTGATAAAATCGATCGCATAGTTACTGTGCTCCTCTATACCTGTAGCAATGGCAAGAACATTAGGATCAAATATGATATCTTCCGGAGGAAAGTTTACTTCTTTTGTTAGAATATTATATGCTCTTTCGCAGACTATTTTCCTACGTTCAAAACTGTCGGCCTGACCTTTTTCATCGAAGGCCATAACTACTACTGCGGCACCGTAGTTCTTTATTTTCTTAGCTTGATTAATGAAATTCTCAGAACCTTCCTTCAGGCTTATAGAGTTGACAATTGCTTTTCCCTGCAAACATTTTAATCCGGCCTCAATTACCGACCATTTCGATGAGTCGACCATGATCGGTACTCTTGCAACGTCAGGCTCAGCCATGAGCATATGCAGGAATTTCACCATTTCTACTTCAGCATCGAGCATTGCATCGTCCATACAAACATCGATAATTTGTGCTCCACCTTCTACTTGCTCTTTAGCTATATCGAGAGCTTCCTCATATTTTTGTTCACTGATAAGTCTGGCAAATTTCTTTGATCCTGCAACATTAGTTCTTTCTCCAATATTGATAAAATTACTTCCCTCAAATACGGTGAGTGCTTCTAGGCCTGATAAGCGAAGTTTGGTTTCTTTTTTAGGGGGCTGTCGGACAGACTTATTTTCTGCTGCTTCGGCAAATTTTCTAATATGATCGGGTGTTGTTCCGCAGCACCCACCTATTATATTTACAAATCCGGAATTGACATAATCGGCTATATGAAGACCCATTTGGTCAGGACTCTCATCATACTCTCCAAACTGGTTAGGTAATCCGGCATTTGGATAAGCACTAACCAGTGTTGAACACTTTTCAGATAGCTCTTTCAAGTACGGACGCATTTCAGTAGCACCAAGGGAGCAATTTAGTCCAAGGCTCAGTAATTCGATGTGAGATACTGAATTAATAAATGCCTCCAGATTCTGTCCGGATAAGGTGCGCCCACTGGCATCAGTTATTGTACCGGAAATCATTAATGGAACTTTAACCCCTTTATCTGACATTAATTTTTCAAAGGCAAATATTGCTGCTTTGGCATTTAGAGTATCGAATATGGTTTCAATTACAAAAATATCTACGCCTCCTTCAAATAACGCCTCTGCTTGCTCATAATATATGTCAACAAGGTCGTCGAAATCGACAGCTCTATATCCCGGATCATTTACATCAGGTGACATGGAAGCAGTTTTGTTGGTTGGCCCGATTGAACCAGCAACAAAACGTGGCTTATTCGGATTTTCAAGAGTATATTCCAAAGCAAGTTTTACAGCTATTTCAGCCGATGCCAGGTTTAATTCTTTAACCAAATTTTCTAAATTGTAATCGGCCTGCGAGATACGGTTAGCATTAAAAGTATTTGTTTCGATTATATCAGCCCCGGCATCCAGAAACTCTTTATGAATTTCACGAATTATGTTTGGTTGTGTTATAGACAGAAGATCATTATTTCCCTGTAAATCAGAATTGGAATCTTTAAACCGTTCTCCTCTATAATCTTCCTCGCTTAATTTATATAATTGAATCATGGTACCCATAGCACCATCGAGGATCAGAACTCTTTCTTTAAGAGCCTTGTATAATAGTTCTTTTCTTGACATTTTTGAATATCTTCTATTACTGAAATAATTTATTATCAAGTTATTGGTTAAA
>JAGLSB010000839.1 GCA_023135955.1 Bacteroidales bacterium
GCTGATGTTCATATTTTATCAAGAAGATCAAGTACAGGAGGGGGAGGCAGTATGTATTATCTGGAATTTATCGGCATGGGAGAATTTGAAGACCTGGTATTTGAATACGAATATGTTTCAAGTCAATCTGAAACCGATGATGAAAGACGTAAAGCCTTGCTGAAACTCATAAAAGCCGGTATCATTCAGTATTATTCACAAGCCGGATTAATGGATCAGATTGAATTAGATTTTAACGGAAATGGTAATAAAATGGCGGTTGAACCAATGGATGATCCATGGAATTTGTGGGTTTTCAGTCTTAGGGCAGGAATTGATTTTGAGATGGAAGAAAGTCAGAATGAATATTCTTTCAATTCGGAATTGGGGATTGAAAAGGTAACTGAAGCATGGAAAACAGAACTCGAAGCAAATTACAATATTTACTATGAAAACTATTTCGATGATGGAGAAGAGATTGTTAACAAGCAGAATGATACCAGAGTTACATATGATTATATCAGGAGTCTGAATCCAAAATGGTCTACAGGGCTGTTAAGTAATTATATTTCAAGAACATATATGAATGTTAAAAACAACTATGGATTAAGTGCAGGAGTGGAATACAATATTTTCCCCTGGGATATAAGCAATCGTAAGGTTTTTACTTTTAGATATGAGGCAGGAGTTAGTTCGTATGATTATAACGAAATTACGATTTACAATAAAATGAATGAAGTGCTGTTATTTGAAGCCTTGAGTTTAAACTTTAGGTTTGATCAGCCATGGGGGAGTCTGGAAACAAGTATTAGAGGGAGTCATTATTTTTATGATTTTTCGAAAAATATGTTAACAATTGATTCAGATTTTAGGGTTAGGTTAACAAAGCAATTATCAATATACGGTGAAATAGAAACCCGGGTTATTCACGATCAATTATATCTGCCAATTGGAGACGCTTCCCTGGAGGATGTACTGTTGGAACGTAGGAAACTGGCTACTACATACGAAATAAGCGGGGATTTCGGTTTCAGGTTTACATTTGGCTCAAAATATAATAATGTTGTGAATGAGAGGTTTTGATACCATTCTTCTCCAAATCAATGTAAATAATAATTTTGTTAGAAAGTTTGGTTTTTTATAAATCTACATATAAGTTAAATATTTTTAGCCATGAGTATGCCAATAAATTTATAACTTAACGACCGTTAAACAATATTGATAATTATGAAAATTAAAAATCTGCTCTTAATATTTTTTGTTGCTGTAACTATGAGTTTTACAGCAGAAAAGCCAATTCATGTTTTTACAATAGGAGATTCAACAATGTCTGATAAAAAGCCTTCTGTATACCCTGAAGGAAAAAAAGATAATACCCATCTATGTGATGAAGGAGCTCAGCAAGTTGCTAATATGGTAAGCAGTGAGTTAAAGAAATCGTCTCTGGAATTATCTGAAAATGCCATAGACAAAAATATTATTGTCGGACTTGATCACTGGTTTAATCGTGAAATAAGCAAGAAGACAGGAGAACCTTATCATTATTTATGGACCGATACTCTAAATAGCGGGTTTTCTCAATTAGGAGAAATATTTATTAACGAGGGAGCGGTCTTGAAAACAATTTCGGAGGTACCTACCATTGATGTTTTGAGGGAACTAGATGTTTATATAATTGTTGATCCTGATACACCAAAGGAATCTGAAAATCCGAATTATATTTCTGAAATGGCAATTCATAATATTGGAAAATGGGTGAAAGAGGGTGGAACACTTCTGCTTATGGCTAATGATGGTCCGAATTGCGAGTTTATGCATTTTAATAAACTGGCGGAAGTTTTCGGATTTCAATTTATTCCTATTACTCTAAATCCCGTTCTCAATAAAGACTGGGAGATGGGAGCAGAGATTGATTTACCCGATCATCCTCTTTTTATCGATGTTGAAAAGATTTATATGAAAGAGGTAGCCCCAATTAAAATTGACAGTAATGTACAATCTGTTTTGAATGATGGGGAACATGTTTTTATAGCTGAAAGTTTTTATGGAAAAGGAAGAGTACTCGCCATAGGTGATCCATGGTTATATAACGAGTATATCGATCACGGTCGTTTACCTGAATCATTTCAAAACCTTAAAGCAGCAAATAACCTGGTTAAATATCTTATTGATAATTAAAGTCTTTTTTGGTGACTATTTGATTATTAATTATTAGGTCTGCCAGCAACCCCGAATATCGGGACTAGTTCAACCATCAACTTCTGGTTCGCTGAAGCTTCCATAAGTTGGGTTTCACTGAGCCAGCACCAGTAACCAGTAACTCCGTTCTGAAAGCCAAATTCATAATTATTATTCACAGGATCCCTTAATATCAGGTTTATGGTACCTGCACAGACGACATGACCGGAAATATTTGTGTCGCTGGATTTTTCCTGTGCAGGTAAAACATTAAAAATGAATACGAATAATAGAATGGGGAATAAATATTTTGACATAAAATTATATTTATCGGAATGAAGGAAACCAATAATTGAGATCACGTATCCCGATAATTCGGAATGAAAGGTTTAGGGATAAGCATTGCTAAGCGGTCTCTTGGGTAATATTAGCTTTGCTAAGCTCGTAAACTAAATTCCCCGCAACTTGCTGCGATATAAAAGGATCTACTTATTTATATCTTGCTAGCTTTAGCGAGGTAGGTGGTAGGTAAATAAATATACTATTATAATCTAATCTCCCCCAAATTAGTATATTCTTCAGTAACTTTATAATCGTATTCAGGATATTCATATATTGTCATTCGTTGTTCGGTTTCTCCAATGGAATATCCCCAGATACTTTCATAATTTATAGCATCTTCGCCCATTTCTTCTAATTGGAGAATATACTCACCAATCGACTTTGATTCAATAATAATAACTTTATCCATATTGTGCATAGCTGGACTATGGTTGCGGGTTTTGTCTAATTCAAATTCCAATATCCTACGTCCGTAACGTGTTATCCCAATAGTTCTGAATGTCAAACTCTTTCCTACTCCCGGCAAATTCAACACATTCCTGTCTGTTCCAAGAAATGGCAAACCTGATTTCTGTAACAAATTACGAATATTGTCAGTTAACAGCTCAGTATTGTTTGGGAATTTGCGTATTTCATTGGCATATTCGGGAGGAATCTGACCAATTATTTTTTCCTCAATCTGTTCTTGCACTGCTCTCTCATTGGTCGCAAAATTGGAGCTGTTTTCCATATATCCTTTTACACTAAAAGTATAGTAATTCAATACTCCAATTTCATTCAGTGTCTTTCGTAGTTTCGATGAATGCCCTCTGCGTGATGCTGCGGAAGTAAATACTAATTGATTGGTAACTGTCCATCCTGACATATTTAGCAAACGAATAGCCTCTCTTGATTCGGGAGTAACCTCCATGGGTGATTCAAAATGTGTTTGTATAATAAACTCTTTCACTCCTAACTTAGCCGCTTTGTTTTTAAAATCTTTCAAAATATTTCCTAATTCATAGTTTATTCTTTGCGGAAGATAAACTGGCAGTCTTGTCCCCAGTCGAATTCTTAAAATCTCAGCATATTTATCTCCCTCCTTACGCTGCTCATTGGCTTTCTTTTTTCGTGCTATCATATCATAAACCAAATCCAGAATCTGTTTTAAGGACTTATCGGAACTCATAAATGCATCGCCCCCTGTAATTAAAATATCACGCAATTGCGAATCCGATTCAAAATATTCAAGTAATCTGATTAATTTTTCTTTCCAGGTTTCTTTTGGTTTTAGTTTGTCGAGATTAAAATTCAGGTTTCCCCGTTGAAAATCAAACATTCGTTGACAGGATGCACAAAGTCCGCCACAGGCTCTACCCATGGTATCAGGAATTAAAATAGCCACTTCAGGATAGCGGCGATGAATATTATTACCCGATGGCAAAATCCAACCGGCAGCATTAGGTTTCCCGGCTTCAACTAAATCTTCTTTTTCCCATGCTACTATATGACCATATTCGTCAATTAATTGTTGGCTATAAACTACATAATA
The DNA here is from genome assembly GCA_023135955.1 of Bacteroidales bacterium. Taxonomy (GTDB): domain Bacteria; phylum Bacteroidota; class Bacteroidia; order Bacteroidales; genus JAGLSB01. The sequence goes on from JAGLSB010000839.1 coordinate 4,031, forward strand.
CCTGATTGCTAAGTCAGCACCAATTGCAAAATAAGGAACCCGTACATGAAGTAATGATAAATAATAAGGATTTACAAAAAATGGTATTCCTTTGTTTTCAGCCTCATAAAGAATTTTCATTGAATCTGGATCAAGAGAATTACCTAAAAGCTCGTTTAACAGATCGGGAGAGCGTACAGCAAAACTTAAGTGGAATTTATAATCATCCCACCATTCAAGCATTTTTAAATATTTTTGTTCTTCGCTTAAATCAGAATCAAATACATACTTTTTACTTTTTATTTCTCCAAGATTAATTTTCTCAATTAAAGTTTTAATAATCCGTTCCCGGTTTTCTATCCTAAGCTTGGTTATCCGCGGATCAATACCAGTACTCCAACGATCCATCCACTCTTCAACCTTCTCAATAGTAGGCATTTCCCGTTTATAGCTTCCGCAAAACTGACGAAATAAGTAAAGCATATCACTGAAAAAACAGGGCTTAGCCCCACCTGTTCCGTATGTAACTGCAAGCCAAATTAACTTTATAGGATTACTAACGGCTTTTTCACCACGTAAGTTTGGATCATTAAATTCGCGACCAGCATTATCAATATAATCTAGAATTCTTATAGCTGCTAAATCAAACCAAGTCAGTTTCTCATAAGCTTCACGACCTTTTTCTTCTCCTATATAAAATTTATATGCGCCTTCATGCTTTTTCAATTCTCCAACCACCCAGTTCCTAACACCTACTAATGCTTCAGTTGAATTTTTGGCATTTCGCATAATTTCTTCTAAAACAGGGTTTACTTTTAATAATTGTTTTAAAAGCATATGTGATTTAACAGTAATTGCAATCTGGTCTAAGTGATGAGCTTTCGATTCCATAGAAGTAGGTTTTTAATTCACTTTAAAGCCAATGTTTTTTAAACCTTTATAAATTCATTCCGCAGCAACAAAAATTATTTGATTTGAAACTTTCTCAACTCTTATTTATATTCAAATATAGTAAATTTCTCTTTTTTAGTTTAATAGAGTGACTTATGCCCCTTAAGAAATGTAAGTGAGACGCTATTTCCTTCTGTCGTTAGATCGCTCCGATAAGTTTACTCCTGAAAACCAATAGAAAATATTGCCCTTAAGATGGATTCTGATAGAAATACCTTGCAAATTAAATTTTCAACCCAAGCCGACTGTTATTCAGATAAATTATAAGGTATGAAAAATCACCTGCTCTCAATTAATTCATCCAGAATGTTGTATTCTTGTTATTTATTCTGGTTCTTATAATTTTACACAAAAATGATTAGTGAAATGAAATACAAATGTATAATTTTTGATTGCGATGGAGTTCTTGTTGATAGTGAAGTTATTTCAAGTAAAATATTTATGGAAATGGCTGAAGAATTAGGATTCAAGATGGATATTGATTTTGCAACAGAAAAGTTTTCAGGGTCCTCCATGAAAGAAAATTTGAAGTTTATTGAAGATAATATTAAGGGAGATTTACCTTCCAATTTCGAGAAAAAGTTTAGAAAACAAACTTTTGAAGCATTCAAAACAGATATTAAACCAATTGAAGGAATTAAAGATTTATTAGATAAAATAAACATTCCAATATGCGTCGCATCAAGCGGTCCAATGGAAAAGATTAAGCTTAATTTGACCACTACTAAACTAATCGATAGATTTGGTAAAAGCATCTTTAGTTCATATGACATTGGAAGCTGGAAACCTGAGCCGGGAATTTTTCTTTACGCTGCAAAAGAAATGGGTTATAAACCTTCTGAATGTGTAGTTATTGAAGATAGTGTGGCTGGAATTAGAGCTGCAAGAGTCGGTGGTTTTGAGGTATTTGGATATGCAAAAGACACAAATAAAAGTGCTTTTGAGGCCTTAGGTGCAAATATCTTTTTTAATATGAATGAGCTAAGTTCTTTACTAAATCTTGGTTAGTTTGTCCCAGG
>JAGLSB010000084.1 GCA_023135955.1 Bacteroidales bacterium
AAGATTAATTAATGGATTGTGGGGTAAGACTATTATAAGAACGAAATGAAAAAGAAGAAGGAAGGTTACAGATAGTTTGGCTAAATGGATATTGTCAATTTTAGGGTGTGTTGAAATTAATATGGAATGAATCTTCCAATCATAATAACCTTTCTGGGGATTTTATGTTTGGTTGTGTGGTACATATAATAAGTTGTGCTTTATGCTAAGAGAGCCTGCAAATGAATAAAATTTGGCAAGAAATTTTAAATGACGATATTACACAAATAAAGATTCACAAAAAAATATCACTTTTAGGATGAAAAATATGAAACAAAAAACTCTCAAAACCATCAATGTAATTATAATGCTGTTAATTGCAGCAAATTTTTCTTATGCACAGAAAAAGCAATTACAAGCACCCGATTTGGCAAATGTAAAATATGGTGAGCATGAGCGCCATGTTATGGATGTTTGGTTTGCCAACAAAAGCAAAACAACACCTTTAGCTATATACATTCATGGGGGAGGTTTTATGGCCGGTAGTAAAGAAAAGATCAGTAGTCATGAACTGGCACAATTGTTAGAAGCCGGCATTTCGGTTGCTTCCATAAATTACCGCTACAAATCAATTGCTCCTTTGCCTGCTGCGCATAATGATGCAAAACAGGCCTTACAATTTATTCGTTCGAAAGCAGAACAGTGGCCTATTAATAAAGACAAGGTGGCTATATGGGGAGGTTCGGCAGGTGCACAAATATGTATGTGGCTGGCCTTTAGTGACGAAATGGCAAATGCTGAAAGTACCAATCCGATAGAAAGGGAATCAACCCGCGTTACCTGTGTGGCCACAAGAGGCGGGCAAACAACTATGGAGTCTGACTTCTGGCTTGAACATATACGTAAATATGACTCTGGATCAGATACAGCCTTTACCGGTAATAGTCGTCTTCGAACCTTTGGTGTTGAAACCCTGGAGGAAGCCAATGAAATAGCAAAGAGTATATCTGCTTTATCCTTGATATCTGCAGATGATCCACCGATTTTTATGCAATATTCGATGCCACCCAACGGTGCCGCACCAAGCAAAGACAATCTTAAAAAGCTAAAAGGCTGGATCGTTCATCATGTAACATTTGGAATAAATTTGAAAGAAAAAATGGACGAATTGAATGTTGAAGCTCATCTACAATATCCTGGTTCAGAAGCCAAATATAAAACATTTGTTAAGTTTTTTACGGATAAGTTATTGGAAGAATAGTATGGTAAATCAAATATTCTTTAAGCACCCCAATGATTAGATTTATAAGAAAAAGCACGAAAGCACAATAAAACGGGTATATGCTATTGCCTGTTTTGACTTTTAATTGAAATTTAGTCTCAAAATATTAATATCTTTATTATAACAACATTAACCTTCAGGCAACAGCACATACCCTTTAGGAACATTCGGATCAAAATGCAAAATCAAACTATTTCCAATTTATGGAAACTTCAACTTAATAATTTCCAAATTATGGAAACTTTTCTTATATTTGCAATATGATAGTAACTGACACAACATCAGGTAAGAGCCATCAAGTAAAGATTGAACCTGTTGAAAGTGGAGATTATAAAAATATAACAAAAGGACGATACTTCTTTGATTGGGCAGAAGAAAAAGACTGGGAAATATATAAGTTAAGGATAATTGATTCAAGGGATATACTTGGTCTTGTTTCTTTTGAGCGAATTCCGGCAGAATGGAGAATCCATATTAGGCTCTTATCGGTTTCTAAAGAAAACAAGGGTAGTGCTAAGAAATATAAACACATTACAGGAAATCTGATAACTTATGTCTCCAAAATTGCTATTAAAGAATATGCTGAACTCGCATGCGTTTCCTTAAAACCTAAAGAAATAATTGCCCAACATTACATAGATAAATATGGGATGAACATAACAGGTATGACTTTAAGCGTTGAGATCATAGAAATAATGAATTTAATTAACACATACGATCATGACTAAAAAGAAGAATAAAGTGTTAGAAGGTGCTGAGTATGGTGTAGATTCAAGATACACTTCAAAAAAAGATAAAGAAGTTGATGGTAAAACACTAATGGAAGCAAGGTTGAAGAGAATGAATAATTTATCAGAAGATCAAATTGCCCGTGCTAAATTATTACAATTAAAGTTAAAGATGGAGGAATACATTAGTAAACCTGTTTATCAGGATAATAATTTTTTTACCGAATTCTTGACCACATATATAGATACAATATATAGTAAAAGGAGCAATTTTGCGAAAGACATTGATATAACTCCTATACTTTTGAGTAAAGTCATTAACAACCATCGAGAACCTAGAGATGAATTTATGATGAGATTAATGATACATTCTGAAAAAACATATAAGAATATTTGTGAATTTCATAAGAAGACTTGGTTTCAAGTTTACTTTCATGAAAAGATTTGCGATACTATGTCAAGTCAGGATAAATGGAGACCTAAGGTAGAAAAACATGTTAATGTTAGTAAATTAATCAAAGCAGAATAGTAAAAAAAACTGTAGGTAATAGGCTATAAATTTGTAAATTCAAGCGGGCGGAAAGTAGCATTGAAAAATAGTAATGATTCCTCTCCCTTCAATAGTGCTTCCACTCTTTCGCTAACGCTTTCCATGTCATTGCTTAGAAATACCACCTCTGTCAGCATGGATGTAAACTCCTTTAAATGGGTATATCTTTTATCAGGCATTATCATTTTTCAATATTTTTATAGACAAAAAAAAATCAGAAATGCACGGATTTGGTGTTGTAAATGGAAAGACTCATCCTGACTTTACACATGTAAATACAAAAGAGAAAGAGATTATTAAAGAATATATTAAAAACAATACCTAATAAACAGGACTTCATGTGGCCGGTAAGGCCAAGCATGAAGTACCAGTTGAACTATATCACGCGGTCAATAATTTCTCTATGTATATTAGAAGGGCGTTTTAGATAATTAGGAAGGAGGGTTCTTTGATATTATGTTTTACAATCAGGATAAAATTAATTTTTCTGTTCTAAAATGAAGGTTTGGTTCTTGATATTTCCTTGAATGCGACTCATTTTTAAGCAATTTTCTAATTTTCTGACATTATTATCCCAACCCACCAGAGCAGGGTAATTACAATTCCAGACTTTATCCGTGTTTTATTAGTGTGCCTTCCTGTTTTCCGAACAAATTTCATTTCAAAAACCTAAACCTATTTATAATCAGAATAATAAGGTCTTATTGTTCTTCAT
>JAGLSB010000840.1 GCA_023135955.1 Bacteroidales bacterium
GAAATCAGGAAATGAAAGGCAAAGATTCCTGAAATAAGCAATAAACCACCTGCAGCAAAAAATACAGAAGAGTTTATAATCTCATTTCTAAGAAGTTGAGAAATAATTAATGTTAGTCCGGTAATTCCTGATACAGCTGTTATAGTCGGGCTCATCCATCTTTTTCTTCCTTCAGCGCTAGTCTTTACTTTTTTATATTTTCCTAAACCGTCTTTAAGAAAACGATTCAGGGGAATTAGTAGTGTAAGGAATGAAACCAGAAGAGTTAAGAGAAAACCTTTTGTTAGGGTTCCTGTTTGAATATGTACAACCATCATATCACTTCTCACGATGTCTTTCCAAACTCCGTTAAGTGCTGAAAAAATTAGTTTATTATATAGAATTGCAAGGAATATTCCTGCAAATGATCCAATAAAAGCAATCAGCATACCTTCACTCAACATCATTCTTCGAATTCGCTTTAATGGAATTCCAAGTGTGGAGAGCGTTTGTAATTGATCTTTTCTGTTTTCGAGATTCAGAAGAAATAATAAAACTGTTAATAGAATTCCTCCCGCAAGCAGAAAAAAGCTTAGTCCACCGAACAGTTGACTGAAATCTACTCCATTTCCAGCAGCATATTCACCCTCTGCCCTCGCTGCTTCAACCTGAAATCCAAGGCTCTCAGGTACTAAATTTTGAAGTATGATTGTCCCTAATTCTTCTTTAGAAAGATCATCGGAAGAATACCTGAAAGCTGTATAACTTCCAAAGCGATTATTCCACAACTGATTTGCCAATGAATAGGAAATAAAAGCTTTTGGAGTACCTTTCCAATTGTTCCAGTATTCTTCGTCCTTATCTCTAATAGCTTTGAGATCAATGGGTACTCCGCTTTCCCAATCGCTGCAGCTGCCTGCATCAGAGAGTCCCGGAAGATAAGGCATAAGGTTCTTATCAGCGAAATAACCATCGATAGCAACCACCGATTCTACCTTAAGAGAAACAGAATCTTCTTTTAAAGCGCGTAAAGGACCTACAACAAAATAATCAATGTTCAGATTATCACCGGAACTAATGTTTAAGTCTTCTGCCAACCACTCATTTACAATTATCTCATTTTCCTCTAAGTTATTATCCGGAAGTGTAGATACAAAAGAATATGGTGTAGAATGATTATCTGTATTCAGAGAATTTACAAAATAAGTAAGAATAGGAAATTTTAGTTGGGGAATATCTTTCAGAATTGCAGCAATCGCATCATCAATAAAAACTCTTTCACTGCTTACATCTGTTTCATTTCTGTCTTCCAGAGCATTAAGTATTATTCCTGCATCCTTCAGAGTCCATTCTTTATTGAGAGCATCTTTAATAATTTTTGTATTGGTATTAGATTTACCAGACAGCAGCACCAGGTTTGATTTATTTTCAAACTCCATTAAATCCGAAAGGAAGTCTTTTGATACAAAAGCATTAAATGGTGCAGTCTGGGAATTTCTCAGATTGAACATTCCCATTTTCTCACTTCCGGCCACCTCAATAATTTTCAGGCGTGTCGAAACAATATTTTCATCATCAGATACAAATGGTGCGTTCAGTGGAATTAAGCTGGCTTTCGTCATTCTTACCAATACTTCATCTCCTACAATTAACCCAAGGCGATTGGCAAGATTCTGACTCAGAATTACCTCATCGGGACCTAATTTTTTATAGAAATCTCCACTGCCCGCCAGAATATCAAAATTTTCATCAATACCCAATATCTGAACGTTTGGGATACGTATTTGTCCTCCGTCTGCTATTGCACTACCGTCAGAAATGAGAAGACTTGATACAGGAATATTCAGATTCTGACTCAATTTATCACCCAGTTCTGATGTAAAGTATCGATCGCCCGATTTAATAACATGAGTAATCTCGCCAAGTCTTTGAGCAACAATTTTGTTTAAACTGTATTTTACTGAATCACCTACAATTAATGCTCCTGCTAGAATTGCTGCACTAATTGACACACCCAGAGCGAGTGCAAGGTTTTTCTTTCTGTAATAGCTGAGATTTCGTGTTATGAGTCTGAAGATATTCATGACAGCTTATTTCAATACAGGTTTTCCATTCACCAATTCATAGGTTTTATTCATTCTTGAGGCAAGTTCCTGAGAATGAGTAACGATAAGAAGTGAGAGTCCGTCATTTTGATTCAAATCCATTAACAAATCAGCAATTATTCCAACATTTTCCTTGTCGAGGGCTCCTGTTGGCTCATCGGCAAGTAGTATAGAAGGATTATTTATCATAGCTCTAACTACTGCAGCCCGTTGGCATTCACCACCGGATAATTTTCCAGGTAGTTTATCTTTATGATCCCAGATGCCTACACGTTTGAGTAATTTCTCGGCTTGAGCCAGTTTTTGTTTCTTCTCATTTTTGTCAGCAAGAACAAGGGTTGGAATCAATACGTTTTCCAGCAAACTACATTGCGGCAATAAGTGGTGAAATTGAAATATAAACCCAATTTCCTGATTGCGGAAGTTATCAAGTTCGGCAGGGGAGAGGTCCACAATATTTTTATCACGGAATAATATTTTGCCAGAATCGGGATGATCCAGTGAACCGATAAGATTCAACATTGTTGTTTTTCCCGATCCCGATGGACCTAAGATTGCGACACTTTCTCCTTCCACCATTTGAAAAGACAAGTCGTTGAGTACTGTTCTTCGCGGTGCATCTTCCGAGATGCTGAAGCTTTTGGTGATATTTTGTAGATTTACTATCATGGTGTGCTG
>JAGLSB010000841.1 GCA_023135955.1 Bacteroidales bacterium
GTATGATTTTTATTATTTGTGCTGTAGAATTTCACTATTTCAATTTTTAAGAAAATTACATCTTAATCCAGAACCCGAGTCCCTAATTCTGAAATTCCAGAAATATAGCTAGTCGATTGAATGTCTTTTTCAATAAACGTTTCTTTCATAACCAGGGCTGCTTTTTTTGCTGTCTCAAGATTGTCAGATAATGCAAAAACAGATGGCCCCGATCCTGATATATTCATTCCGAGGACTCCACAATCTTTTAATCGTTTCTTTAAAATACTATAGCCCGGAATATATTTAGATCTGTGAGGCTCAGCGATATAATCATTTAAGGATCGGCCAATTAAAGCATAGTCGTTTGTGTTTAATCCTGCTACCAGGGCTGCAATGTTGCCTGATTGGGAAATACTGGTTTGAAGACTTATATTATTTGGGATGAGTTTACGACTCTCAGTAGTTTTTATTATCAAATCAGGATGAACAAGAGTACATACAAGATTTTTTGGATAGGCGAGTTTAACAATATCAATAGGATCGTATGATCGAATTAAGATAAATCCACCCAGCATAGCAGGCGCAATATTATCTGCATGGAGACTACCGCTGGCAATAAACTCCCCGGCAAGTGCATGTTCAATAAGATTTTCTTTAGTTTCAAGGTCACCAAGCAATTTATTTACTCCAAATACTGCAGCAGTACAACTTGAGGCACTTGATCCGATTCCTGATCCCGGATTAATTTTCTTTTCAAAAATAAGGTCAAAGCCATCCTTGATCTGAAACTTATTTAAAAGAGACTGAATAGCAACTGAAGAAACATTTTTTGCCGGATCTATAGGAATATTTGCTTCACTCTCATTGATAATCCGAATAGAATTCAAATTATTCCGCTTAACCTGTAATATGTCGTTTGGCTCATCTAATGCGAAACCCATCAAGTCAAACCCTGGTCCTACATTGGAAACAGTAGCAGGTGCTGTAATTCTTAGGGAATGACTCATGACATGGAATTATTATTAATTTTATTAAACTCTTTTTCTCCAAATTCATTCAGACTTTTAATTTTTAAATCAGCAACTAAATAGCCTGGAAAAGAGAAGTGAGCTTTATCAGGTATAGCAACTACTTTCATTTTGGCAGCTTTTCCTGCAATTACTCCGTGGACACTATCTTCAAAGGCAATGCAATTAGTAGGCTTAACATTTAAATATTTTGCTGCTTTTATATAAACTGCAGGATGTGGTTTTGCAAATTCTTCGGTCTCGGCAGAGCTTATACCATCAAATGATTCAGCTAAGTTGAATTTACTGATAAAAGAATTTATCAGAGTCATATTTGATGAGGATGCCAATGCTATTTTTAATTTTTTCTTTTTAAAAAAGTCCAGGATATATTCTACTCCCGGAAGAAGCTCAGCTTTTGTTTTGAAAAATCCCTGCATTATTTCGTTATATAATCTTTCCAACTCAGGAAAATCGGGATTTGGCCAGGGTTGATAATTATACCAATGAGCTATCTGTTCCTCTGTACTTAAGCCAAAACTTTCTTTTTGCATCTCATCAGTAATTTCAACCCCAAAGTTACGCATTATGGATCTTTCGGTTTCCTGCCAGAAGGGCTCGGAATCGACAAGTAATCCATCCATATCAAAAATTACAGCTTCAATCATAAGTTTATTTATACTTTAGCAATCCTAATTACATCTGCAAAAATTCCGGCTGCAGTTACTTCTGCTCCGGCACCATATCCTTGGATCATCAAGGGGTCATCTTTATACCTCTCAGTGGTGATGAGAACAATATTATTGCTGGCTTCGAGTCGGTGAGCAGCATGATTGTCATCTAGTTCCAATAGTTCAACCGAGCCCTTGCCATTCTTCAAACTGGCTACAAATCGCCATTTCTTGTTTAGTTTAAGTAAGGACCTTCTTTTTTCTTCAAATTTATCATTCAATTTCTCAATTTCAGTCCAGAAAGTATCTATATTACCAACAAAACATGATTCTGGAAGGAAAGGTATTAAATTAACATCTTTTTCCTCTATATGATATCCTGATTCTCTGCTAAGAATTAAAAGTTTGCGCATAACATCTTTTCCACTTAGATCAATTCTAGGATCAGGTTCTGAGAATCCTTTTTCCTGTGCTAATTTGACGGCCTCACTTAAACTAATTTCTTCAGATAAGGTATTGAAAATGAAATTAAGAGTACCAGAAAGAACTGCTTCCAGACCTACAACTTTATCACCGCTTTTAATTAGATCGTTAATGGTACTTATAATTGGCAGACCTGCTCCAACATTGGTTTCAAATAAAAATCGGACTCCCTTTTCTTTGGCTTTTTGAACTAGTCTCTCATATTGAGAATAATCGGATGAACATGCGATCTTATTAGCAGTAACGATTGATGCATATTGATCAAATACTTGTTCATAAATCGCTGCAATATCTTCACTGGCTGTACAATCTACAAAAACTGAGTTTCTAAAGTTTAGCTCCTTTATTTGGTTTATAAAGCTATTTATGTCTGCCTTTTCTGCATTGTCTAAATCACCGAGACAATTATCCAGATTTATTCCATCTTTATTGATCAACATTTTTCTGGAATTGCTTAGGCCCACAAGTTTTAAATTGAGGTTGAGCACTTCCAGAAGCTTTCTTTTTTGGGTTTGCATCTGATCTAGTAAATTCCTCCCGACAGTTCCTGTACCAACAAAATATATATGAAGATCTTTTATGTGACTAAGAAAGAATCCTTCATGAATTGAATTCAGTGCTTTTCTAAGTTCGGAATTTTTTATTACTACTGAAATATTAAGCTCTGAAGAACCCTGAGCAGTAGCAATTACTGAAATACCATTTTTTCCCAGCGAGGAAAATAGATTTGCTGAAATTCCAGGAGTATTTTTCATTTTTTCACCAACGATGGCAATAATGGAAAGCCCCATTTCAATATTTAAATCTATGATTTTTTTAATTTCTATCTCTAATTGAAATTCATTTCTAATGGCTTTTTCTGCTTTTCCAGAGTCTTCCGGACTTACAGCAAAGCTTATTGAGAATTCAGAAGAGGCTTGGGTAATAAGAATAATATTGATGTTTTCCTTAGCCAGAGCAGAAAACAATCTCATTGAAGTCCCTGTAGTTCCTGGCAAACCACTTCCCTGAAGACTAATTAGATCGATTTGATCTATTGAGGATATCCCTTTAATCAGGCTACCTGAAACATTCCCTCCTTTTCTGCTAATGAGAGTGCCCTTTGCATCAGGATTAAATGTATTCTTTATTTTTATGGGAATATCTTTCTTATAAGCTGGATGAAGGGTAGGAGTGTAAAGGACTTTTGCTCCAAAATGCGATAATTAAAGGGCTTCAGAATAACTTAGTTCATCAATTACATATGCTTTACTGACTTTTCTTGGATCGGCAGTCATAAATCCATCCACATCTGTCCAGATTTCCAAAACTTCTGCATCTAAAGCTGCTGCAATTATTGCTGCAGTATAATCTGATCCACCCCTGCCAAGAGTAGTTATCTGACCTTTCTTGTTAGCTGCAATAAATCCTGGAATAACTGATATTCCTGAGAAATTCTTAAATGTTTTTTCTATATTTTTATTCGTAAGCTCAAAATTTACTTGTGCATTACCGTGTTTGCTATTAGTACTGATACAATGCCTCATATCAATACAACTGGCACTTTCAAATGCATTAGCTATGATAAACGAGGAAAGCCTCTCACCAAAACTTAATAAATGATCTTTGGTTTTAAGAGTGAGATCTCCAACAAGAAAGACCCCATATAAAAGATCGTTCATTTCCTCTATGAGTCTGTTGGTATATTGGATTATTGGAGTCTTTTTAGATTTTGGTATTAATTTATCTATTGACTCTAAATGTCTATGCCTTATATTCTCCACTTCACTCTTATAGCTATCCAGACCTTGTACTGCTTCTTCGCTAATTTTAAGAATAAGGTCAGTAATTCCCTTAAATGCGGAAACAACAACAACAGTTTCAACTTCTTGTTTATTAACTATATCAATTACCTGTTTTATCGCCTCGGGTGAACCTACCGAGCTTCCTCCAAATTTTAAGACTTTCATATCATATTGTTTTATTATCCCTTTCAATTTCTGTACAGATTTTGAGGTTGAAATGGATGATGCATATAAAAAAAGGGGCAAAAGCCCCTTAAAAATATTTAATGAGGCAGACACTATACACCACTGGTTGTCATAGTTCTGTCTAGTTTTTTAATTAATCCCTGCAAAACACTTCCAGGACCCAATTCGGTAAATGAACTTGCGCCATCATTAATCATGTTCTTAACGGTTTGTGTCCATCGGACAGGACAAGTAAGCTGACTAACAAGGTTTTTACGGATTACTGCTGGATCTGATGCTGGCATTGCATTTACATTTTGGTAAACCGGACAAGTAGGATTGCTGAATGGAGCATCTTCAATTGCCTTTGCAAGTTCCTGTCGTGCAGGTTCCATTAGGGGTGAATGAAAGGCTCCACCTACAGAAAGTTTTAAACATCTTCTGGCTCCGGCAGCATTAAGCTTATCAATTGCCAGATCGATACCTTTGAATGAACCTGAGATGACAACCTGCCCCGGACTATTATAATTTGCAGGGACAACTATCTCGTCAACTTCCTTACAGGCTTTTTCTACTACTTTATCATCAAGCCCTAGTATTGCAGCCATAGTAGAAGGTTCTATCTCACAAGCTTTTTGCATAGCCATTGCCCTTTTTGTCACAAGTGTAAGTCCGTCCTCAAAATTTAAAGTGCCATTTGCAACAAGTGCAGAAAATTCGCCTAAGGAATGACCAGCAACCATTTCAGGTTCGAAATTATCTCCAAGACTTTTAGCAAGAATAACAGAATGCAAAAAAATTGCCGGTTGGGTTACTTTTGTCTGCCTGAGGTCTTCATCGGTACCTGAAAACATTAAATCGGTAATTCTAAATCCTAATATCTCATTTGCTTTCTCAAACATGGCTTTTAAATCTGCACTTTTATCGTACAAATCTTTACCCATACCTACAAATTGTGCCCCTTGACCTGGAAAAACAAATGCCTTCATGATTCTTTTTTATTTTACAAAAGTAGTTGAATAAATATAAATAATTCAGAAAATTAAATAAATATTACCTGAAATGTAATAAATAGGGGGTCAAATCATAAAAAATGAAAGTTAAGATAGCTTTGAGCTTATCAATTGAATAAATTCTTCCCTGGTTGTCGCTTTATTTAAAAATTCTCCGGTAAATGCTGAGGTAGTAGTTATAGAATTTTGTTTTTGTATACCTCTCATAATCATACACAAGTGTTTAGCTTCAATTACAACAGCCACACCAAGCGGATTTAGAGTTTCCTGAATAACATCTCTAATCTGAACAGTCAATCTTTCCTGTACCTGCAGTCTGCGTGAGAAAGCTTCAGCAACACGTGCAAGTTTACTAAGTCCTGTAATATATCCATTAGGAATGTAGGCAATATGAGCTTTCCCGAAAAAAGGAATCATGTGATGTTCACAGAGAGAATAAATCTCAATATCTTTTACAATCACCATTTGCTGATATTCTTCTTTGAACATCGCTGACTTAAGAATTTCAGCTGGGTCGACTCCATAGCCATTTGTTAGAAATTGAATAGCTTTTGCAACTCTTTCAGGAGTTTTTAGAAGCCCTTCTCTGTCTTTATCCTCACCGATAAGGTCCAAAACTTCACTATAATTATTAGCAAGCTTTATAGTTGACTCATCATCAAACCGTTCAATTTTTTCATATCCATTACTATCCCCGTTTCTGGGTTCTTTTGTTTCAAAATTCATCTTACTGCATTTTATTATCCAAAATATTCTACAAAATTATTTTCTGTCTCGTGAATTTTTACAGAATGTAATTCGATACCCAAAGCATTTATATATGGATAGAGCACATTCCAAATTCCTATTGCAAGATTCTCGGTCGAAATTTTTTGTCCTTTTAGAAACTCAACTTCCAGATTAAGATTTTTATGATCAACTTTTGAAATAATATTTTCCCTGATAATCCCTGATAATTCTTTTAAATCACAGAGATAACCTAATTCTGGGTTAACCTCACCTTTAACCGTAATCCACATCACATAATTATGACCATGCCACTTAGGATTTGCACAAGCACCGTATACTTCTTCATTTTTCTGATTGTCCCAATTATCATTATAAAGCCTGTGTGCTGCACTAAATCTTTCGCGTCGTGTAATATAGATCATAATTATTATCTTCGCTTTTTATGTCGAAATTTCTTACAAAGAAAAGCTTTTATATAATAATTTTGAACGATATTCGTAAAAAACAAGAATTTAATGCCTAAAGGCTGATTTAAAGTATTGAAAATGAAGATTCTAATTTTTATGAGCTCATTACTGGAAATGAAAGGGATTTTATCTTCTTTTCATGAAGACATTGATGAAAGTCAAAGATTATTTTCAAAAAACATTGGTTCACATATCATAGATTTCTACCATTCAGATCCGGGAATATTCAGTCTTAGTTATTATCTTACCCGACGATTGCAAGAGGTAGATTATGACCTTGTTATAAATGCCGGGATTGCTGGAAGCTTTAATGAAAAATTATCAAAGGGAACTGTTGTACAGGTAGGGAGTGATTGCTTTGCAGATATTGGTGTTGAAGAAAACGGGATCTTTAAAGACTTATTCAATATGGGTCTGATTGATTCTAATAGTTTTCCTTTTCGGGCTGGGAATTTACATGAAGATGCTGGAACTTTCGCAACTGTGCTTTCTGAACTTCCAAGGGTTGAATCTGTTACTGTTAATAGAATCATTTCTGACACAGAATCTATGAGGAAATTTAAAGAAGCTTATCAACCTGATATTGAAACTATGGAAGGTGCCGCATTTTTTTATGTCTGTCTCATGGAGAGAAAGAAGTGTATTCAGCTGAGGTCAGTTTCAAATTTTGTAGGAGAAAGGGATAAGAATAAATGGGATATAAAAGGGAGCCTGACCGCCTTGGGTGAACAAATAAATATATTATTGAATGACTTACAGTAAGCTCAATATTGCTTTTTCTACTTGTCCTAACGACACATTTATGTTCGATGCTCTGGTTAACAGGAGATTGAAATCACTTAATTTTTCTGTTGAAGTGCAATTGGCAGATATCGAAGAGTTGAATAGATTGACAATGGCAGGAGAGCCCGATATTTCTAAGGTTTCTTATGCCGCTTATCCTGCAATTTCAGATAAATATCAGTTATTAAGTGCCGGAAGTGCACTTGGTTATAAGAATGGACCCTTAATTATCAGTAAAAGAAAAATTTATTCTGATGAATTAGTGGATGTTAAGATGGCCATTCCTGGAAAAATGACTACGGCAAATTTTCTGTTGTCTATTCTTTTTCCGGAAGTGAAAAATAAATCTGAATATCTTTTCTCCGATATTGAAGAAGCAGTGCTAAGTAATGAGATAGATGCAGGTCTGGTTATTCATGAAACGCGTTTTATTTATAAGAACAAAGGACTCAAACTAGTAAGTGATTTAGGAGAACTATGGGAGGAAAAATTTAATCTGCCAATACCTTTAGGTGGAATAGTAGTGAAAAGAGATTTTCCTGAAGAGGTCAAACTTGATATTCAAAAAACCATATCGGAAAGCATACAATTTGCTTTTAATAATAGAAAGGCATCACTACAATATATCAAGGAATACGCTCAGGAACTCGACAATAAAGTGATTAATCAGCATATTGATTTATACGTGAATGATTTCTCTGTTGATCTTGGGGAAGAAGGGCGGAAAGCTGTAGAGTTATTATTTTCGAAAGGAGAAAAGGCCGGATTATTTGAGTTAAAGAACAAAAGTATATTTGTTGGGTGAGAGTTGCTGGTTACATGGAAGAATCTCATAAACCAGTAACCAGCAACCAGTCCAGTGTGCGGGCAAAAAAGCCGCAATTTTAAATTGAAAATACACAGTATCATGTTATATAGTAGCAACCAGTAACCAGCAACTTTCCATAACCACAAAAAAACTCGCAACATAGGCAAGTCTGACAATAATCGATAAAAATCAAAAGAATGATAATAATAACAGGAGCAGCAGGGTTTATTGGAAGTAATATGCTCGAAAGATTAAATGAGGCTAATTATAAGGATATAGTTCTTGTAGATGATTTTACCAGGCTGGAAAAGGAAAGGAATTATACTGATAAAATATATTCGAAGAAAGTTGATCGATCTGATTTCATCTCCTGGTTGGATGAGAACCACAAACTTGTACAGTTTATTATTCACCTGGGTGCTAGAACCGATACCGCAGAATTCAATAAGGTCATATTTGATGAACTGAATCTGGGATATTCAAAGATGATATGGGAGAGCTCGGTGAAATATGGTTTGCCGCTCATTTATGCTTCCTCAGCAGCTACATATGGTGCCGGGGAATTAGGATATGATGATAATGAAGAAATTATTCCTGATCTGAAACCCCTGAATCCTTATGGAGAATCGAAAAATGATTTTGATAAATGGGTATTGCAACAAGAAAGAAAACCCTTTTTCTGGGCAGGATTAAAATTCTTCAATGTTTATGGATCAAATGAATATCATAAAGGAAGAATGGCTTCTGTTGTATTTCAGGCTTATAATCAGATTCTGGCTACAGGCGGAATGAAGCTTTTCAGATCTCATCATCCCGATTTTAAGGATGGTGAGCAATTAAGGGATTTCGTTTATGTAAAAGATGTAACGGATGTTATTTTGTATTTGATGGAAAACAGGCCAAAATCCGGAATTTTCAACCTTGGAACCGGGAAAGCTGAATCCTTTTTGGAATTAGTCCGGCAGACATTCAAAGCAATGGGAGTAAAGGAGAACATAAGTTTCATAGATACCCCGGAAGACATCAGGGATAAATACCAATATTTTACTGAGGCAAATATGGGTAAGTTGCGATCAGTAGGCTACACGAAGTCTTTCAGGCCATTGGCGGAGGGGGTTCCTGATTATGTTGGAAAGTATTTGAGGAAGAATTCTTAATCGGATTTCTGGTTCAAGGAATTAAAAAATATAAAATTACAATTGTCCAATATTTGAATGCTTTCACTAAAACTTAAAACTATAACTTACAGAAGGTAAAAAGGATATTAAACTTTGTTGGTATAGTTTGAGATCTCCTTCTTCAGAATAAATGCTAATACCTTGCCCGCTAGCTATCTGCATGGGCATTTGTTCCTTTTGAAAGTAATAATAGTATGGATTTTGCCTATTATAAAGATTTAGGACACTGAGATTCCAGGATCTTTCTCCCTTTTTAACTGACTTTTTGAATTTAAGTGCAATATCAAGTCGGTGATAATCTTTCATTCTAAAAGAGTTGATCTCGTTATACACAAAAACATCTTCTCCAAAAGAATTATATTTTTTAACAGGGAGAGTAACAGGATATCCTGTTCTGTATTTCCAGATTGCTGAAAAAGTTATG
Organism: Bacteroidales bacterium; assembly: GCA_023135955.1. GTDB lineage: Bacteria > Bacteroidota > Bacteroidia > Bacteroidales > JAGLSB01. Next base: position 9,495 of record JAGLSB010000841.1, read on the forward strand.
TTTTCCCTAATTTCATGCATGAGAACTAAATTAGTGGTAATACGGCTGTCATATTTGAAAGGAAACGCGTTCCCATTATTTAATTCTTTAAATCGACGCTCCGATTCTGAGAGTGTAAAACTAATCCACCCAGTTGTTTTACCTTCTTCTTTACGAAATAGAAACTCCATACCTTTTGAAATTCCTGTGCCCGATTTAAGGATCTTATTTTCCCACATTTCATCATTTCGGAAGAAGGATTCACCCTGATCCAGTGCAATTAAATCATCCATTTGTTTGAGATATGTCTCTATGGAAATTTTGTATTTTTCCTTTAATAAATACTCAAAGCCTACTGAAAATTGCTTCGCCCTCTGAGGGGGAACATATGCAGTTGTAGGCATCCAGAAGTCGGAAGGCATTCCCACTCCTGAATATGTCAGAAGGTGAACGTACTGTTGCATTTCGCTATAAGCAGGTTTAATGGAGAAATTTGGGAATAACCTTATGTTGGCAATTAACCTTGGCTCAAATGAAGAATAATACTCCTTATTAACAGAATATCCGGAATAATGAAAGCCTAAATTCCAACCCAACCATTTGAATAAATCTATATCATTTTCGATGTAGAATTTGTTCTCTATTGCTTTAATCTCAAGATTTTCAAAATGCAATTCATAAGAGTCTTCCGGTTTTCCAATCTGTTCAAAAAATGTATTTCCCGGAGTAAAAGAATGAACCATCCATTCAGCACCTAATCTGAGCTTGTAATTTGATGATATAAATATTTCAGGTGCAAATTTTATAAATAAGTCATTTACTCCGGAATTGAATTTACTTGTTTTTGACTCAGTGATGGTGTCTGAGGAAAATTCATTTTCAAATCCTGTTTTATAATGATAACTTGTATATCCAATTACTGTATTAAGAAATATTTTTGGACTCAGTATCAAATTCCATCTGAAAGAACTATTCACATTGCCCCAATTTACATTGTTTTTAGTATAATCGGAATAATTAGAATATTGATTATTATCCTTAATCATAACCTGGTCATCTCCTGAGTAAAAGCTTAAATGAAGCCTGTTCTTATCATTTATTTTATAATTGAATTTTGCATTCAGATCATAAAACCTGTAAATAAGCTCCTCTTTTAAAAAGAGATTAAAAACAGGTAAGGTATTTTTTCTGGCAGAGATCAGAAAGGATGATTTGTTTTTAATGACGGGACCTTCAAAAAGAATTTTTGAGGACAATAATCCAATTGAGCCGGAGGTTTTATATGAATTTAAATCACCATCCTTCAATCTTATATCAACAACCGATGAAAGTCTGCTGCCATATCGTGCAGGAAATCCGCCTTTATATAATGTAAAATCTTTTATAGCATCTGAATTGAAAGTAGATATGAAACTACCAAAATGACTAATATTGTAAAATGGGACATCGTCCATCAGAATAAGGTTCTGGTCAGCACTGCCACCCCGAATATATAAACTAGCTTTGCCCTCTGCACCCGATTGAACACCTGGTAAAAGCTGGATTGCATGAATAATATCATTTTCTCCTAGAAATTCGGGTAACTTATTAAGTTCGGCTATTGAAATACTTGCGGTTCCCGTTTCATTGGATTGTGTAAAATCAACTTTATTTGCATTTACTACAACTTCATCAATGTCTATTCCTTGTTCCAGATCAATTATGAAGAACAATTCGGATGATTTACCTAGTTGAATGATTTTTTGTTGATAGCCAACATAAGAAAAATAAATATTTTTGGTTTCTTCTTTAACTTTGAGACTAAAAAATCCAAACTTATTAGAGATTGTTCCTGATTGACTTGAAGGAAGGTAAACATTCACCCCTATTAATCTTTCACTGGTCTTTTTATCATTTATATATCCACTTACAATCTTTGTTTGGGAAAAACATGCATTAAAGGAGGAAAAAATATGCAGACTCAGAATAATGAAGTTCTTATAATTCGATTTCGATATAGTCATTGTTTAGGATTATAAATGTTTGAATCAATGATTGATAAGCTGCAAAGATTCCAGAATTACCCGGAATATTTGAAAAAACATTAATGGGTTCTGCCTGCCCATATATTATGTCATCCTTTAAATGATATCCTTGTTTCAATAAGGAAACTTTATAGTTGTAATAATTTTCAGAAATAGTTCTGAAATGAATTGTTATTGTATGACTGTCAACCACATCATCAAAATCCTCAAAGGCATGTAGGTAATGAATAGGAATAACCACTTCCTTACCGTTAATTTCTTTGTCGCTGAATGGCAGACTTACGGGCTTTCTCTTCCAGAAACTCATTACAGTAGGGTAATATGATTCTGAAGTGATTGGGGGGAAATCAGTAAAAATATTGTGTGGATCAGAAAAAGCAGTACTCGACAAAAAAATTTCATAATAATTATCTTGGTCTTCGGGGTCATTTAGAGTGAAACTCACTTTTGCATATGAGCGATTGTTATCGTCTCTACCCGCAAAAGGAAGAATGCTAATCTTTGTCGGCAATACTTTTTCTGGAAGGATGTCCTCTGCGATTATTATATTTTCATTGTGTTCAACCTTCAATTGATACCTGCCTGGAGATAAACTGTGAATTTTAGATGAAGTATACAGGCTGGTTTTGTCGAAATATTCAAGGCTGTCAATTAGTAAATCATTATGAAAAAGAGTAAGCTTTGCATTGTCGATAATAGGATAATCAATTGTATCTAATATACTTATTGTTTCCCCCATATACGCAGAAATATTTTGGGGATATGGAATTGTGAAGGGTTGAAAGAGGCAGTTTACTACATAGTTTGAATCCTGATTTGGTAGAGCGATTTCTATTTCCTTTTGGCAGCCAAATAGCAAAGAACTAATTAGAAGAAAAATGTATTTATTATTTCGCTTCATTTTGAAGAACAAGCTCGATTGATTTAGGATCATGGAATGCTTTATTTTTAATTATTTAAGCTGGAACCGATTCTAATACCAATTTTCTAAAACGGATGATGGTATTGAAAAAGTGTGATGCAACGCATTAAATTTATAAAACTTTACCCTGATGGCTAGTAAAGGAAGTTTTAAGAGTAATACTTGGTATTGTTCTGAAAAAGGTCTTAGAAGAAGCTAGTTATCGATGCATTGTAAAACCTAGCCCCGTAATCATACCATTCCAATTTTGACAAAACCCTTTTTCAAAGAACTCTTCTGATATTTAAAATAGCGATTATTATTTAATATACATAGCAACTCAGAATTAAGTATGAGTCAGTTTTTCTTTTTGGGAATTACTTTTTGTAGAAAAGGAGATTTAGATCTTCAACTTTCTTAAAATCATCATCTGCGGTTATCAAAGGTAGGTCAAGATAAAGTGAAGTTGCAGCAATAATACAATCAGGAAGTTTTAATTTGAATTCTCGCCGAAGGTTGGTTGTTGTAGCTTTTATTTCGGAATTAATGTCAATAATAACACATTCCGATAACAAACGCTCGATAATGCTAATATCCTTTTTAGTTAGTCCGGGGAAAGATAATAATTCGAGCTGAGTAATAAATGAAATGTAGAATTGCTTGTTATTCAATAATTCTGTGAGTGTCTCATCTCCCTGAAGCATATAAAGGATAATATTGGTATCTAAAAAAAGTTTATTCCCATTCATCTCTTAAAGCTTTCTGAATTTTAAGTGGGTCATCTTTTAGCTTTAACAGACCTGAGAATTTATTTGCATCAATACCTTTACTTAAATTACTGTTTAATCTTTTAAGTAATTTCCTGATGCTTTCCTTTTGGGAACCATATTTAAGTATTGTAACCATATTTTATTTACAAAAATATGAAATTATAAGACAGAATAAAAATTATTGAAGAAAGGCTTAGAGGTTTAGGATCCAATCAAAGACAATAAACTCTTATAGCTTAATCATAACAATGGGATTTTATAAATTTGTTATCAAAGAGCTGGAAAATACTAATTTTACGAATCAATAAAGTATATCTCATTTTATGGATTAACAAATTCCAGGTTCAATCTTCAGAATAATTCTCCCACACCTCCTCATATTTTACTGCCAATTCCTTCAGCTTTTCCGGATACTCTTCTGAAAGATCATTTGTCTCTGAAGGATCATCTTTCACATTAAATAAATGCCATTCTTCTTTATTTACATTTGCTATTTTCCAATCGCCCATTCTGAACATCCGACTCCTTTCAAGACCGGAAATAAAAAATTCAGGTTCTTCTCTTTGTTGGCC
>JAGLSB010000842.1 GCA_023135955.1 Bacteroidales bacterium
ACAATTTCATAAAAGGGTAGCATACTCTGGTAAATAATTACTATTTTTCAATAATTCCTGATAAAGAGAAATTTTTCCAAAATATAAAATAAGAATAAAACATTCCTCATTAACATCAAATATCCGACGGTTTAAAACAAAATAAGTTACAGTTCATTTAATAAATCCAGAATACTGTAACATTGAATAGTTCTATTTCCCAAATGCAAATTCCATACTAGTTTATGAGTTTCCTGTACTATATTTATATAAGGGTCATCTGATAATTTTTCTTGTATGGAAAAGCCTTTTCTGAATAAGGCTTTTTTTGTCCATTTTGCGACTAAGCCAAGTTTTTCATCATATACAAGCGTAATACTCTTATCGCTTGATAATTTAGGAATAAAATTTCCAATTTCATCGTCAAAATCTACATCGGAAGAACTAAAAAGTCTTGCCATGCTACCATTAAGAAAGATATCTTCCGGTGCTCCATCCAAAATATTTTTATTCTGAATGAGCCAGAACCTATCTGCAAAATATGAGGCAAGCTGTATATCATGCGTGCTAAAAATAACAGTTATCCCATTATCACACAGCATCCTAAGGCGACTAATTATTTCATACTTATGCTGTACATCAAGAAAAGCTGTTGGCTCATCGAGAACAACAATCTTTGTTTGTTGAGCAAAAACTCTTGCTAACATTGCCCTTTGTCTTTCTCCATCGCTAATCTGGGCAAGTGGTCGATTTCTTAATTCTACAAGGCTAAGTTTATAGATTGATTGTTCAACAATTTCCATATCGGACTCATCCAATTGACCAAATAGGTTTGTAAATGGGTATCGCCCAAGACGAATTAGTTCCTCAACAGTCATATTCTCTTCCGGTTGCCAGTTTGCCTTTACATAACCAATAAGACGCGCAATTTCCCCAATAGAATATTCATTTATATTCCTGCCAGATATATTAATTTCTCCTTTTAAGCTACCCAACAAATTAACTATAGTTTTAAGTAAGCTGCTTTTACCGGAACCATTCAAACCTATCAAGGCAATTAAGTTTGAAGTATCTAAATCCAGAGATATATCTTCCAGCAAAATTGTACTATTCTTACCGGATCTATATCCAATATCACAGTTTTTCAGGGATAATATATTTGTCAGCTCATTCATTGCAAATTTTAAGTCCTTTTTCTAAAAACAATCCAGATTACAACGGGTATTCCAATAATTGAAGTAACAGCGTTTATTGGTAATATCAGATCGCTTCCAGGTAATTGTGATAATATATCGCTTACAACTAAAACTGATGCTCCAATGAGTATAGAATAACTAAGAAGAATGCCATTTCTGGTGGTTTTGCTAATCATTCGACTTATATGTGGGACTGCGATTCCAACAAATGCTATAGGTCCGCAAAATGCTGTTACAGTACCTGTTAATAGAATAGTGGATAGAAAAACCCAAATCCTGTAGTATCGAATATTTACTCCCATGGTTTTTGCGTAATCCTCCCCTAGTAAAATAAGATTTGAAGGTTTAATAATTATTACTGCCACAATTAAACCTGCTAAGAATCCGAATAAAAGAAAAGGAATCTGATCAGTATTTACACCGGATAATGACCCCATAGTCCAAACAACAAATGCTTTTAAGGCAGCTTCCTTACTAAAATATTGGAGAATACTTATAATTGCTGAAATGCCACTTCCAAGCATAATTCCAAGGACAAGTATGGTCATAATACTTTTTATTCTAACCGATACAGCCATAATTAGCATCATTACAATGGCAGATCCCAACCAGGCCGATACGATAAGTACAAGATTGTTTACTGATGAAAAAACAGAGTAGGCAAAAAGACCGGGAAGTCCCAAAACCACCAGTGCTACCCCTAATCCTGCTCCTGAACTAATTCCGAGTATATAAGGCCCTGCTAATGGATTTCTAAACAAAGTTTGCATTTGCAATCCACTAACCGACAATGCAATACCAGCAATCAGGGCCGTAAATATTCTTGGCAAACGAAATTCATTAATATTTAACCAGAGGGCGGTATCATCATTTTCAGAAAATAGTACTGAAATAATCTGTTTTACAGAGTATGAACCTGATCCGGACTTTAAATCTATCAAAAGTAAAACAAGCAAAGTAAATATCAAAGCTGATATTTTAAATGCATGGCTTGATATGGACTTCAGACCAATTACAGGCATTTTATTGGGACAATTCCTCTGTTATAAGGAGTAATTCAATCATTTCTTCTCTGATCTTACTAAAATATTGTTTATACGAAAATGTACCCTTTTTACCGTTGTATTGATTAACACGACTTATGAGTTCATTTCTTTTACTCACAACTTTTCTGATTACCTGATCAAATTTTTTATCTTCTAATTCTTCATGAAAATGTTTGAAAGTAAAAATCTCTGTAAGTAATTCGAAGGCTACATAATTAATGTCCTTTTTTAATTTCCTGATACTGGCCATAATTTCTTTGAATAAATGTTTATTTTACTAAGTTAGAATGAATTTATTAATGAACCAAAAATTGTACGGGCGAGGCGTGCCTCGCCCCTACTCCAATTTCCGATAATATACTAATTCCTTATCCGGAATAATTTCAGGATGAAATATTTTAATCATATCCCTCAATATTATATGAGGCTCGACAACACCCTTTTCCCAAAAATTATTTGCTTCACCATTAAATTGTTTGTCATTATTATACATTGAATGAGTCTTCCATGCGTTAAAAGCTTTGTATCGTTTATCTCTCTGGATAATATCATTAAGACTACGAGCAGATCCTGTATTTAACCAACAATCGGAATTTAAAGAAGTTTGAATCACTGATTCAATGGCAAGAGGTAAAAATTCTTCAGAATTGTTATCTGACCATAAATAATTACCTCCGGCATCATGAATTAATTTTGCTGTAAAAGATCTCCCCCCAGCCATGTTCCAACTATCTTTCCAGGGCAAACCCAACATAACAGTTGGTCTACTTTCTACTTTTTCGGTTACAAGACTACATAGATCATGGTACTTTTCAGAAGCCATATTAAAAATAGAATCTGCAAGTTTTTCCTTATTATAAAAGGCTGAAAAAACTTTTATCCATTCCATTTTTCCTAAGGGATGATTTTCCAGATAATCCCCAATTATTACACTTTGAATTCCTACTGATTCAAGACGCGAAACAATTCCTGTAACCGATGACTCTAATCCATAAATAAAAATTACATCAGGTTTTAACTCAATGATACTCTCGTAATTTATTCCCGGAGCAAAACCAATTTCCTTTATTTCATTTTTTTTTACTTTATTTTTTAACCCTTCATCGTAAATATAATTTCTCCCAGATGCTGCAATTATACTGTTACCTTCTTCAATTTCCAGAAGAAATCCAACATGCGTTGTAGAAAAAACAATAACTCTCCGGACGGGAGTCTTTATGAATTTGTAACCATTTAGTGAATCTGGAACATTACTTAAACTTTCTGAAAGAATGTATTTAAAATTCGCATCTGAAGCATTTTGCCATGCATCTCTTATGTGAATTAATGTAAAATTATCGAAATTCTGTATTTTGAATTTTCGATTTTGGACAGAATCACCCAGGTTCTTTTCAGATTGTCTTGTGCAATTAGCATAGAGTATGATGAAAAGAACTAATATTAAAATCCTGAATAATCTCACTTCACAATAATTACTTTCATATAATTAATATTGTTCCCCAATTGGATTTCTGCAATGTATATCCCTGAAGGCAAGTCAGAAAAATTAAATAATGTAGTATTAGTATCGCTGAAATACTTTTCTCCAACCATTTTACCCATCCTGTTATAAAGTTTGATTGTCAGGTTCTCAAGGACTGTTTCATCAGTATAAATGAAGAATTCTCCATTATTTGGATTTGGATAAATATTCCAGTTATTATAATTTTTATCAGCTGAAATATGTAGGATATCTATAGGAAATACAATTCCATTTGACAAAGTCATCTCATCATTCACAACCAGCATACTGTCATTTAAATGCAGATCATCATAAGAACTAAATGTCAGATTGTTATCATTAAACGATGACAGAACAGGTTCCTCAAGCAAATCGGTATACACATATTTTCCTGAAACAAGATAGTTTTCAATAAATTCTACAGCAAAATAATCGGGACCGAAATCTAATAGGTTCAGATACCATTCAGGCAATTTCTCAATACTCGTATCAGTAAGAGCAAAAAATGTATAAAAGCCATCCTCGCTCAGAATCTTAGTATATCCGGCCTTTTCAATGTATTGTAATATTTTGGTATATCCCGGATTCTGCAATAAATATTGATACATATATAACATGCTTCCAGGTTTCATGCCATTCAAGCTAATCACTCCTATTTTAAGTGAATCAAGCCAATATTTTAATTGCATATCTGGATCCGGATAATAATTCCAGTTAAAATAGAACTTTGAAAAATAATCGTTTACCGATTTATAACAACTAGCATCACCCCCTGTTAAATTACCCACAATATATTTTTGATGATTAAACAAAGGGGCACCCGAAGAACCTCCTTCAGTTGTGCCTTCTTCCCATTCTTCTATTCTCCAAAATGCGCCCGGAATACTACCTCTACTTAACCATGAAGGAGGACTAATGGTCTGATACTCTATCAGTGCCGGATCAAAATCTCTGGATATTTTTTTTACGTCTCCCTGAGGATGATGAATCGTAACAGAATTTTCCGGAGGCAGATCTGAAATTGACCATCCTGCATAATATGGATTATAAGTATCTGGCACATCCTCTGATAAAAGCAATAGACTAAAATCCAGACTATCTGAAGTAGCTAAAAGCTCACTGGAAGAAATAGTATAGTTCCATACACTATTTTGAAAAGGATCTACTCCGTCACATTCTTCACTTTCAAGCCCAAAATAAAAAACTGCATTTCCAGCTTCTAATGCGCGACTTATGCAGTGATTTGCTGTATATATATATGGTGTCTCGTCCTGTAAGGTGTTATTCACAAGACTTCCTGTACATATTTCTGTATAAACACCATTTCTTTTGAATATAATTCTGCAAACTGCATTTTTCACAATTTGCCAGTCATTTCCAGAAGGACAGTTGATATCTATTTCACAATCGCCCGAATTACCAAAATACCCATCTTTTTGGGATGTCCCAAAAATATCAACATATGCATGAGTGATACTTCCGATATTCATATCTCCATATCCTTCACCTGGCATAACTTGCATTTCCAAAATCAATTCTTCGCCTGGAATGAATGCAGTGGAGAGCTTTCCTGATTGCTTATTTGTTAAATGGTTGAATCCGCCTAAAATATATTTTCTATCCGGTGAATACAAGAATATTATCGCCTCCTTACTTAATTTAAATTCATCAAACTCCAGGCTTAGACCAAATGCATCATCAGAGAAAAATTCAACTCGCCATAATTCCATACCATTTGGTAAAGTAATCCATTCACCCGCATTTTTGGGAGAAATATCCATATCATGGTTCACTCCGACTCTAAGAGGCTTTTTGCCATATATCTGTTCCTCATCAGAAAAATCACTCCGAATTGCTTTAATAATATCTTTTTGGGGTATTTGATACACTGATTTTGCCTTTTTACTATCCGGCCATAGAGGTTCTCCACCTTGGGAAATTTGTGAATACAAATCAATAGAAGAAATTAATAGTAGCATAAAAAGGAAAATTCTCATTCCGTATTGTTTTATGTAAAAATAATTTATTTACAATGAATGGAAAGTAAAGATTGAAACTATTCCTTCAATTCCCCGAATATATTATCTATGCATACATATGTAGGTGTATTTATTCCATAATCGCCCATGTCGGTCGACTCAAAAGAAAATGACATATACTTAATATAACCAACTTCCGAGAGATCCAGATCTAGCCAGCTATCGAGAATATAGTCGCCTGAATTGTCAACATAAGTATAGTCTGCAAGATTTATTTCAATTTCCCATATCTCATTGTTATCGTTAAGACAAGAGATTTTCAATTTGAAAATATCACTTTCATCCCCTGAGTTTCCTCCAAATTGTTTAGCAAAATCGTCACCATAAAGCATAGAATAATATGCATAAGTTGAGTTGCATATAGAAATATTTGTTACTTTTTCGGGAATTATGAATTCCAGTGTGTCACTTGACCAGCTTGAGAATAATGCAAAATTAGAAGAAAGATTTGCTCCACTTCCTGCAATACAACTATATAGGTTTGAAGGTCCTTCAGTTTGAGTATCATTATGGTTTGAGATTACAAAACCACTCTCCCAATAATCCCATTGAGCATTATAAGTATTAGAGAATATTGCATTCCCTATTGTAAATCCACCACTAAGATCTGAGCCATCATAGACTCCGGACTCACCCAAATTAAATTCTTCGAAGGTAATTCTATCTTCTACAAGTTTGTCTTTTTCACAAGCTGAAAAAAATAATACACTTACTGCAGATGCCATAAAAATAATTTTTGCTCTCATTTTAATAAAATTAAAAGTTAATAATGATTTACAGCCAATAATCTATGCAAGGGAGGATAGATGGTTTTTGCTTCATTCCCCGAAAGCCTAGATAACTAAGCTATGTTATCTTGTAATGGTGGTTTTTGGAAAGTTGCTGGGTGCTGTTTACTGGTTGCTGGGAAGAAAAGAGCAAAACTTCTCAAACCTCAACCGAGCGTAGCGAGCTCAACGACTGTAAGGAGTTAAACCTTAAACTTCATCCAATCGCAAAGAGCTCAATTACTGAAAGAAGTTAACAAGTAACCAGCAACTAGAAACCAGTAACTAGAAACCAGCAACAAGTAACCACCATCAGCAAGCATGCAAACACAAAATAAATTAACAATCACCATTACGTTTAACATAGCCTTTTTTGACTAATTCGGCAGGTCTTCTGACTTACTCCTTTTCCAAATAACCTTCCCATAATTATTAACACTTACAGTGGTACAAAATATTCAGAAAATTAAGGAGATCACAGCAGCGGGTACTGTTGCCGATTTCCGGTGAAATTCATATCATTCCACCAGGCACGGCATTCCCTCTTAGTTCAACAATCTCTCGATTGCATAAAACCGAATATGTAAATGTATGGAATTATTTCTTGTGGAGGAGTGGTATGTTTTATTTTTTGTATTTCTTTATTAACAGAGGCTGTATTTGTGTGCTGGTGTGCTAGTGGAAGAAAAACCTGAACCAGTGACGAGTCAATAATTGGTAATCCTATACTACCAGCACATCAGCACACCACCCCCCTCCTCTTGATATCTAAATCAAAAATGTTAATTTTACAGACCAATAACAGAACAGTCATGAATGCTTTAGAAGCGGTAGAAAGAATAGAAAAACTAAGATCAAAATTGATCGAGCATAATCATAAATATTATGTTCTTTCTCAGCCTGGTATTTCAGATTTTGAATACGATCAGTTAATAAAAGAATTAACAGAATTAGAGGTCCAATTTCCTGAACTCGATGATGAAAATAGTCCTACTCGCAGGATAGGTAGTGATTTGTCTGTTCAATTCGAATCTTTTCCTCATAAATATCAGATGCTTTCGCTTGGCAACACATATTCCAGAGAAGAACTGCAGAATTTTGATGGCAGAGTCAGAAAACTTATTGGAGATGAATTTGAATATGTTCTGGAATTAAAATACGACGGTGTTGCAATAAGTATTACCTACGAAAACGGCAGACTTAAACAGGCCCTCACTCGTGGCGATGGAACCAGAGGCGATGATGTTAGCAGGAATGTTCGTACTATTAAAAGCATTCCTCTTGTTCTATCTGGAAATGATTATCCGCAGAGTCTTGAAATTCGCGGTGAAATTTTCATGGACAAGAAAGGTTTTAAAGAAATGAACAGAATGAGGGAAGAAAGTGGAGAAATGGTATTTGCTAATCCGAGAAATGCCACATCAGGAACACTAAAAATGCAAAATCCATCCATCGTAGCACAACGACCTCTCGATTGTTTTTTCTATTATCTTCCCGGTGATAATCAATTATTCGATGGACATTTTGAGAATTTACTAAAGGCTGCAGATTGGGGATTTAAAATTCCTTCCAATTTCACTAAGAAAGTTAATAAGATTGAAGATATTTATAAATACATTGATTTCTGGGCTGTTGAAAGAGAAAACCTTCCTTTTGAAATTGATGGCATCGTTATTAAAGTTAATTCTATATCTCAACAAAATACATTAGGTTTTACGGCAAAAACTCCTCGCTGGGCAATTTCCTATAAATTTCAAGCTGAGCAGGCTCTAACAAAGTTAAATTCTATTTCTTTTCAGGTTGGAAGAACCGGGGCAGTT
>JAGLSB010000843.1 GCA_023135955.1 Bacteroidales bacterium
GAAGAAAGTTTTCAATGTGATTGGAATTGCTTAAAGAAAATATCATAGTGAGTTTGAAATAGATAATTATAAAAATATTAATAAAAAATTGGAAAAAATGAAAAGATCAAGTGAACTATTCAATTTCGCAGATAAAATGAAATATGAAGATCTGGGAGCAGGAGTAAGCAGGAAAATCCTGGGTTGGGATAATCAAATAATGATGGTTGTTGTAAAATTTGAAAAGGGAGCAGTGGGAAGTCCCCACCAACATTTTCAAACACAAACAACTTATTGTAGTAGTGGGAAATTTGAATTTACAATTGGTGATGAAAAGCAAATAGTAAAAAGTGGCGACGGTGTTTACATTCCACCAAGTGTTTTACATGGAGTTCTATGTTTGGAAGCCGGAGAATTAATAGATGTATTCAGTCCTGTAAGAGAAGATTTCCTTGATGGTAGTGTATTATCATATTTGGGAAAATAATTCTTTTAGGTTTAACTTCCATAAACATGTACTGAGTTTTGTGCCGCTGGCAAAATATTTACACCAAACCAGGCAACCAGAAGTATTAGGAAAGCAAGACTGAGAGTCCAGAGGGAAGCTTGTACCTTTTTAGGATGCTGATATCTCAAGTGAATATATATAAGGTAACCTAACCATGTTAAAAAGGCCCAGGTTTCTTTTGGATCCCAGGTCCAGTAATGACCCCAGGCTTGTTTTGCCCATAATGCTCCAAAAAGTAATCCTAAGGTTAGAAATGCAAACCCAAGATAAACCAGATTGTCTGCCAGAAGCATAATTTTTGGATCCATTTTCTTGAAGTAATGTAAATACAGTCCGTAAATTGCAACTAAGGTAGAAACACCAAGAAAGGCATAGCCAAAAATATAAACAACTACATGAGGAATAAACCAGGGACTCTGTAGTGCAGGCATTAGTGTTTTGTCGTAATATTCCGGATGCCTCAGATTTATTAGTAAAAATACATAAGCCATTAATAGCGAATAGGCTAGAAACCATTTGTATTTCCATCTGAAAAAGAAGACCACACCAATGGCAGGCAAAAAGACAGCATACCAAAGTCTTGTTTCGCCAAGGGTCCTAAGAGGTGGTCGTTCAAGATGAATCCAGAGCTGTGTTATAAATACAGACATGACAATTATACCAAGGATTATCGTTAATCCACCAATCAGGGAAAGTAGCTTTTTTTTTCCTGAAATATAAACCAGAATTAATCCTGATAACCATAAGATACCTGCAATATATGCATATGTGGGAAAATCTATCCAATTCATCTTACTTCTTCATTAGGAGTTTTGCCAATTGAAAATAAATATATTGAACCTGCAATAATCATAAATACACCCAGGTAGATTATAGGAAGCCATGGATCCCTTATTGCCTCAATTACACTTAGCTGAGACCATTTACCCAGTCTTTCATCATAAGATAATTGGTACAGTTTCCAACTATCAATCCTTACAGGTTTGTTAACTATTAACTTTGTTGTGTCAATTTGACCTTTTGAATCAATTAATTCTATAAGAGAACTATATTCCCGAGGTTCAGGAAGGGTCATTGCAAGGGAGTACTTGTCATCTAATTTTAGTATTTTTGGATTAACCATCATATTCCCGCAACTAATATATTCATCATATTCTAGCTGTGCTTCTTCATTAATTACATGAATTCTTGCAACTGGAATTGCTATTGTATCCTCCGAATAAATATAATTTCCAAAACTGTCCATTATTGCTGAACTAATAAATTCTGAAACTTCAATATCCCATCCAGCGATATTAAGCTCAATCCCTTCTTCTATCATTACAAGATTATTCTCAATCTCTTTCGGTATACTCTTGTCAATATTGTCAACAAAAGCAAGCTTTGGATTAAAATCTTCTATGTTAAAATCTAATAATCTTATTGTAAATGGCAATTTCAGGGCTTGTCTGTTTTTATTGTATCCATAAATGGCAGATTCATTTTCATTTACATAGATATTAAGCCGCATTAAATCACCAGAGCCAAGACTGCCTGTCAGAACAATAAGCCATAAACCAATGTGGTTAAGTGCGAAACCGATGTTTCTGTATGTTAAACTCTTGAATCTCCGTAAAATAACCAAACCCAAAGTTGTCAATAGATATAATCCTGAAAATAAAAATGTAAAGCTACTCCGGATATGATTCAACCCAGAAAACTTAAGTAATTTTGGCGCATCAGGATTATTTTGTTGTGTCAGGCCCAGAATAAGAGTCAGGAAAGTAAAGAGAGCAATGGCACTTATCGATGCAGGAATTCTGGAAAGCCACCTGACTACATTGAAGTCGGAATAAAAGAAATGGAGGAACATCAGAATAAATACAAAACTTATTCCAATCATTGCATTTTGTGGCCAGGAAGGTAAAAAAACGCCTTCTCCTTTGTTTATCCATTCAAATGCAATACCAAACGCTAAAATAATAAAACTGGTTAGGAATCCTGATAAATATTCTTTTCTGAATTTTCCGATTCGTTTTTCTTCCATTATTCCAATATTGTATTAATATCAAAATTAAAGTATTTTTTCAAGCTTCCATATTATAATCGTTAGGATATTAACTTTTTAACTATAATTTGTAAAGAAATTAAATAGTTAAATAAAAAATATATATGAATATTAACATTAATTAAGTCTACAATTCTCTATTTCTTCGTATTTTTATTGAACAGTTTTATTGTGATGATTTAGAAGCCGTGCTAATTATAGTATGGGCACAAAAAAGTAACTATAAATTAATAACATAACTAACGTATATTAGAATGAAAATCCTTAAAGTACTATTAATCGTTTTGTCGATATTATTTGGAATAATATTAGGACTCCCACTAATTTTTAAGTCACAATTAATGGAATTAGCAAAAGTTGAAGTTAATAAAGCGGTAAAGGCGCAAGTTGACTGGAGTGATTTCAAAGTTTCTCTTTTCAAAGGATTCCCTGATCTGAAAATTTCTTTGGAAAACATGAGCGTACTCGGAATTGAGAACTTTGAGAATGATACACTTATGGCTTTTGATGAGTTTATCGTAAAAGTTGATTTGCTTTCTGCTTTCTCAGGCAAGATCAAAGTAAAATCCATTATATTGAATAAGCCAGTAATACGTGCAATTTCTTTAGAAGAAGGCGTGAATTGGGATATTAGTTATCCATCAGAAGAAAAAGAGGAAGTTGAAGTAGATACTACAAGCTCGGATATGGAAATGACTATTAGCCTAAATGAATTCTTGATAAAAAATGCTGAAATTTCTTATTATGATGAAGTTTCTTCAACTTTTGCAAGTATTGAGGATTACAACCTTATTCTTTCCGGAGATTTTTCTGAAAGTATTACAAGTCTTGATTTGAACACATTTGCAGAATCAATTACAGTTGATTATGACGGTACAAAGTATTTGAATAAAAGCACCTTTAGTCTGAAGGTACTGTTAAATGCTGATTTAGAAAACATGGTATTTGAAATTAGTGATAATCTGCTTGAGATAAATGATTTGGGTTTGGGACTCGAAGGAACAGTAGGTCTTCCGGAAAATGCAGATGCAGATGTTGATATTCGTTTTTTCACAAAAGAAACCTCATTTAAGACTTTGCTCTCTATGGTGCCGGCTATATATATGGCAGATTTTGCAGAGTTAAAAACATCGGGTAAACTTGAGATAGAAGGAACAGCCAAAGGACTTGTGAAAGGAGAAATTTTACCACAAGTAAATTTAAATTTGATGGTCAATGATGGGTATTTTGCTTATCCGGATCTACCGGAAGCAGTAGAAAATATATCTATCGATTTACAAGTTTTTTATGATGGTATTGATGATGATAATACTAGTATAGATCTTAATAATTTTCACATGGAACTTGCCGGGAATCCAATTGATATGAATTTTCATGCAAGAACTCCAATGTCAGATATGCAAATGAATGGCAAGCTGGTGTCAGAAATAGACCTTGCAAGCTTGAAAAATGCTATCCCGGTAGATAATATGGAACTTCAAGGTAATATTGTATCTGACATAGAGTTTATGGGTAAAATGTCTGATATTGAAAATGAAAATTATGAGGATTTCAAAGCAGATGGATTACTGGAAATATCGGATATGATTGTTGAAGGTGAGGATTTACCGGTACCCGTAAATCTTCAAAAACTTAGACTATTATTTTCTCCACAGTTTGTGAACCTGGAAACTTTAGATGTAAAATTAG
>JAGLSB010000844.1 GCA_023135955.1 Bacteroidales bacterium
AATCACTTTTTTATCTTGCCAATGCATACAGGATTAATAACCAACTTGCAAAAGCCAGAGAGTATTATAAAATTTTTCTATCAAGGCTTGATCCTGAAATTTATGACGTAAGCCTTGTAAATGAGCAACTTGCCGCTTGTGATGCATCTGAAAATTTAATGAAGCAGCCTGCCGATTTTGACGCTGAGGTTTTGCCCGAAAAGATCAATACAAGATTCGCTGAAATGAACCCGGTTGTTTCAGGGGACGAAAGCAAAATGGCCTATATTTCTAAATTACAGTTTTATGATGCAGTTTTTTATACAGAAAAAGTAGATGGAGAATGGGGACCTGCAAGGAATATCGTTCCTGAATTAGGGGTAGATGGAGATGTTTATCCTACTTTTTTATCATATAATGGAACCGAACTGCTCGTATACCGAAACGACGATTATATTGGTAATATTTATTATTCACGCCTGGTCAATGATAAATGGACTCCTCTTCAGAAATTAGGAGAAAATATAAATACTAAATACTGGGAATCTCATGCTTCTCTATCAAAAGACAGCAAGACATTGTATTTCTCCAGTAACCGAAAATATGGCTTTGGAGGACTTGATATATACAAATCTGAACGGCAAGAAAATGGTGAATGGGGGTTTGCTGAAAATTTGGGTTCAACCATCAATACAAAATATAACGATGACACACCTTTCATAACTGATGATGGAGAGAAGCTTTTTTTCAGCTCATACGGCCATTATAATATGGGTGGATATGACAACTTTTTTTCTAAGAAAAATAATGAGGGTAACTGGACAGAACCTGTCAATGTTGGATATCCAATAAATACAACAGATGATGACCAATTCTTTCTCCCAATAAAATCCGGAACCGTTTTTTACTACTCTGTGTATACTGAGCAAGGATATGGCAGACACGATATTTTCAGGTATTTGGTTTATGACCCTGAGAATCCCAGAATGTTTAAAATATCAGGTTTAATAAAATCTATGGATGAAACTCTGACAATGGATGATGTATCCATTTCCGTAGTTGATGCAATGGACAGTGATACAATAACAAAGGTCTATCCTGACACGAAAGGTAAGTTCTCATTTTTGGCGTCTGCAGGAAGTTACTTGCTCATTTTTGAGAGTAATAAATTCAAACAACATATTGAGAAAATAGACATATCAGAAGATAGTCCGCATGAAGGATTTACTCTGGAAAAACCTATTTCACTCGAAACTCACCCTCATGCACTAACAGAAAAAGACATATCAGAATATCTTACACTACGCGAGGACAGTATCATTATTGCTTATCCTGGAGAAAAGGTTAAAATTAAATTTAATGCTGAACCCGGTACATTTGTAGACATTAGCGTTTACAACAATTCAATAAAAATTTATAAGGATTCAATAATCGTTGACAAAAAGCGTCAATCCTTTGAGTTCAAGGCTCTATTGGGAATAAATGAAGTAATTATTAGTCTGACCGATGGGCTTGGAAGTTCTACAACTAAAAAACTTCTTGTAATTACAGAAGAAGTACAAGTACCTACTATTATCCAATTAGCTGATTCTGCGGAAACTATTTCCGATGCCAGAAATCTTCTAAATAAATTAATAGAAAACAGTCAGGGGAATTTAAGAGCATTTCTAGAAAACATAGATACAGATGCTTTAGGATTAGGGTCAATAGAAGATCTAATTAATTATCTTCTTGATAATGCTGAGGCTGGAAGGATCAATTCAGTCGAAATTAGTAAGATCCTATTATCCTTAGGGGAAATAGATATTGCCAATATTTTCCTTAATAGATTAATAACCAAAGCTAATCCTGAATTGCAGAATGCACTTTACGATCTTATTGAACAAGGATTAAGTATCTCATCTTTGGACGACTTGATTTCTTACCTATTAAAAAATAAGGATAAGTACGATTATAGTAAAGAAGATGTTTTAGAATTACTCTCTGACTATATAGAGGATTTATCTACAGAGGAAGAAGTCATCATTGATTCAGATAAGAAAAGTACCTTTAAGGAAGGTCTTCTCAAAACTACCTTAATCCTCCTTTTTGAAGGGCTAATAGTTTTCATTTTAATTTTTCTTGCAAGAAGAAAAAAGAAAAAGAAAGAAGATTAGAATATTATTTTATGTTTGAAATAGCTTCGAGTCTCTTCAGAATCCTTCTTTTCTGAGTGTGTTATTTAATCGTATTCCTTGTAATCTGTTTTTTATATCCAGGCTTATCTAAGTATCTTATTATAAACATATTAAATAAATATCATATAAATAGTATCTATAATACTTCTATTCTTTTGGATTAATTTATAAATTTGTCATAAATACATAAACTAAGCCCTGAGATGAAAAGATTAATAATCCTTATATCGGGTGCCATAATAATAAATATTGGTATAGTTTATCCTCAAACGGCCGAGGACAGAGTTAATTTTTTCGATGGCCAATTTTTTCTTGCTGAAGAAGAATATACTGACGCTCTATCAGCATTTCAGAAAGTTTATAAGGGAGATTTTGTAGACAACGCCAACTTGAATTATCTTATTGGAGTTTGTTATATGAGAATTAAGGGTCAAAAAAAGACCGCTATTAAGTATTTGGAGAAAGGAGCAACAAATGTATCACGTAATTACAATGAAGGAAGTTTTCGCCAGGAAAGTGCCCCAAATGAAGCTTATCTATTATTAGCCAACGCATACAGAATAAATGAGAATTTGGATAAAGCCCGTGAATATTACAAAAAATACCTTGATCTTCTAAATGAAAAAAAGGAATATGAACGCGAGTTTACAAATCAGCAGATAGCAAATTGCACCAGAGCAGAGGAAGCGATTAAGAATCCTGTGGAGCTTAAAAAAGAAAGTATAGGGAATATTTACAACAGTCGTTTCAATAATTATAATCCCGTTATGTCAGGTGATGGAAGTAGAATTGCTTATATGAGTGAGCAAAGATTCTATGATGCGATTTATTTCGTAGACCTTAATAATAGCGTATGGTCAAATCCAGTAAATATTACTCCGCAGATTCAATCAGATGGTGACCAGTATGTCACATCACTTTCTCACGATGGAAATACAATGTTTCTTAGCAGGATTAACATTGATGATGCTGATATCATGACAAGCACATTTGAATCAACACGCTGGTCTAAATCTATAAACATAGGGAAACCCGTAAATTCAAAGTATTATGAATCTCATGCAAGCATTAGTGCAGATGGTAAAAAATTATATTTTCTTTCTAATAGGAAAGAAAGTCTTGGTGGGATGGATATTTTTAGTTCCGACCTCCTCGAAGATGGAGTATCCTGGTCGGAACCTGTAAACCTTGGACCAAACATAAACACATCATTAAATGAGGATAGCCCTTTTATAAGCAATGATGGAGAAACTTTATATTTCAGTTCTCAAGGTCATTCAAATATTGGTGGCTATGATATTTTTTATTCTAATCTTACAGGAGACAACAACTGGTCCACTCCAATACCCTATCCATACCCACTCAACACTACCGATGATGACATATTCTTCTTCCCTATTGAAGAAGGTTACAAAGGATACATGGCAATAATAGAACCAGACGGATTAGGCGGTGATGATATTTATAGTATATCAATAGTTTTGGATGAAGAACCAACATTAGAAGTAACTGAGACAGTCGTTGTGGAGGAACCAATAGAGGAAGTTACTGAGACTGTTGTTGTGGCAGAAGTTGCACCAGAACCGGAGATCGAAGTAGAAGAATCGCCTACAATCAAGTACATCATTAAACCAGTATTCTTTGGTTTTGACAGTCATGCTCTAAGTGATATTGCAAAGTCTAAATTGAATGTTCTCAAAGAAGTTATGGATGCAATTCCAGAGCTTATAATTGAAATTTCCTCCTATACAGATGCTATAGGATCTGAAAATTATAATCAGATTTTATCGAACAGAAGGGCAAATTCAGTCAGTGATTATTTAGTTGAAATTGGTGTTGCAAAAGATAAATTAAGTTTGAAGGGAAATGGGGAAAATAATCCCGTAGCAATAAATGAAACTGCAAATGGTATAGATTCCTCAATGGGTAGGAAATTAAACAGAAGAGTTGAATTCAAAATACTTTCAGCTCTGAACGACTTTATTATTTTTGAGGCTGTTGATGTACCCGAAAATTTAAAAATTAAATAGTAAAGCGAATTGATCAATATAGATAAAATCAACTACCTCGCGGAATTCCTTCCGAGGTGCAAATCGGTAAATTATGTTCTATCGCACCAAGCTGCGGAGAACCGGTTCCGGCATGGCCGGAAGAGCTCAACGAAGTTAATATTTCCCATTTAGATCCCGATCTGCTTCGAAATCGGAATAAGTATTGAACCGGGCGTAGCGAGCTCAACAACAGTATATATTTAAACAAGTTCAGTTTATATTCGACTAAATAATTTTGCTTCTCAATATTAAAATTTCACTGATTTAAAAACAGACTTATCTCTGTTTTTCATGTTTTTTTGACTTCATTTCATCGATTATTATGAATTTATGCCTGGATTTTTTTTATCTTTATTTGAAATAATTCTATAAATAAGACAAATGAAGAGCATTTTCTTAATTTATATCATTTTATTATTGCCAATTTCAAGTTTACAAAGTCAAAAAAACCTTGATGATGAAGAACAGTTTGATGATGCTGAATTTTTCTTTGCTAGTGAAGAATTCGATGAGGCTTTCTACATCTTCAAACAACTAATAAATAAATTTCCTGAAAATTCTAATTTAAATTTCAGGACCGGAATGTGCCTTCTAAATATTGAAGGAAGAGAAAAAGATGCCCTGCCTTTTTTCCAGAATGCTGTAAAAAATACAACCTTAATATATCGGGAAAGAAACTTTGATGTTAAAAAGGCTCCATATCATGCCTGGTATTATCTTGGTAATGCTTACAGGATTAATAACCAACTAGAAGACGCACTTGATTCATATAATACTTTTCTCGAATTAGAAAATTTTGAGGAAGAATATAATATTGAAATAGTGGCAAACGAGATAAAGGCTTGTGAAAGGGCCAAAATCATAAAAGATAATCCTGTAAACCTTGTAAAAGAGAATCTGGGAGAATTAATTAATGCTGGTGATAATATCTCTCGGCCAGTTGTCAATATAAATGAAACTGTAATGTGCTTCATGCAGGAACAAAGGTTTTATGATGCTATATTATTGTCTTATAAGAAAGACGGACAATGGACTGAGACTGTAAATATCTCATCTCAAGTAGGCTCTGATGGAGATATGATTCCTACTGCATTCTCTGCTGATGGAACTGAAATGTTATTGGTTAAAAGAACAAATTCCTCAAATGGCAATATATATTACTCAAAAAAGACAGATTTCTTATGGAGTGAGGCCATAAAGCTAGGTAAGAATATCAATACTTTTAGCGATGAAGCTTATGCCTCTTTTTCTCCTAATGGCAATAGTTTAATTTTTTCTTCGGCTCGAAAAGGCGGGGAAGGAAAATTGGATTTATATATTTCTAATCGACTGTTAGATGGAACCTGGGGGCCAGCTAGTAATATGGGCTCTGTAATAAATTCAGAAAATGATGAGACATCCGCTTTTCTAATGAAAGGTGGCTCATTGCTATATTTTGCTTCAGATGGGCATTATAACATGGGTGGATTTGATCTTTTTTTCAGCAAAACAGATTCAAAAGGAGATTGGGGCGAACCAATAAATATCGGCTATCCTTTAAATACAACAAACGATAATATGTATTATCAACCTGTAAGTAAAAGTAATACAGGGTATATTGCTCTTTCTGGAGAAGAATCAAATTTTGGTATTAAAAATATCTACCACATTGAAATAATACCTTTTGCGGACCCGCTAGCACCTAAAAACCCTTTAGCTAACAAGGATTTCACTTTAATTTTAAAAGATGCTGGAAGTGGAGAAATAATTGAAATTGATTATAACCGAAAAACTGATAATTTCAATATTAACTCCAATATGAAGTCTAATATAATATGGAAGTTAAAAAAAAACTAACCTGATTATAGTCTGCTTGATTATTAAAATATTTACATGAATATATATATACATATAATTATCCTGGGATTATTGATGTCTTTTGGGAATTCATCAGCTCAAAAAGCCAATAATGATAAAAATACTTTTTTTGATGCAGAGTATTTTTTAATTTCAGAAGAATACTCAGATGCACTTTTTTCCTATCTTCAGTTACATAAGAATGACCCTGATAATGGTAATATAAATTATCGAATTGGTCTTTGCTTACTCAATATTAATGGGAGAAAGACAGGAGCTATTGAATATCTCGAGAATGCAGCAGATAAAATTTCAAAGAAATATACAGAAAGCCATTTCAATGAAACAGCAGCACCCCCCCAAACCTTATTTCTATTAGGAACCGCCTATCAGATTAATAACCAACTTGATCAAGCTATATTGTCTTTTAATAATTATAAGGAATACCTTAATATCAAAGACGTTTACGAGATTGATTTCGTTGACAAACAAATAAAATCTTGTGAAACAGCTAAGAAATATATGTGGGAACCTGTAAAACTTGAAAGTAGGGTTCTCGATGATGTGGTCCCACAGAGGGCAGCCAACTTTAACCCAGTATTATCAGCCGATGGGGATATGTTGATATTTGTATACTCACTAAAGTTCTATGCCGCCGTATATATGGTTAGGAAACAAGATAACAATTGGACTAATCGTGTAAATATAACCTCTCAGCTAATGTCTGACGGAGATTGTTATCCAACTTCCATTACCAGTGACGGGAAAACCCTATATCTTATTAAGAAGACAAATTACGAATCTGATATTTATGTTAGTCAATTTGATGGTGAAATGTGGACCCCGGTTGAGAAACTTAGCAAACCTATTAATTCAAATAATGTTGAGGCCCATGCAGGAATTTCAGCAGATGGAAATACACTCTATTTTACAAGCAATCGAAAAAATGGCTTAGGCGGTTTAGATATTTATTCTAGCAGAAAAACTGCAAATGGAAAATGGGAAGAACCTGAAAACCTTGGAAATACTATAAATACAAAATATAATGAGAATACCCCATTCATCCTGCCCGATGGAAAAACATTATTCTTCTCTAGTCAGGGTCACGATGGAATGGGTGGATTTGACACCTACAAATCTGTTATGCAGGGAGAAAACAGCTGGTCCGTACCTCAGAATCTAGGATATCCCTGGAATTCTACAGACGATAATGTTTTCTATTATCCTATTGAAAATGGAGAAAAAGTACTTTATGCAGGCATTATTGACAAAGAGGAAACACGGGCTTCAATAAAAGAGCTTAGTTTATTAAGAACAAAAAATATTCAAAATTCAAAAGTTGAGTTAAAAGGAGTTATTAGCTTTCAGGATAATGCAATTTCAAATAATAGTGTTAAAATTGATATATCTGGTCCTGATGGTAGGATAATAGATGATAGCCTTGTAGTTATGAATATGCAAACAGGAGAGTTCTCAATTTTGGTAGATCCTGGGAAATATACACTTTTAGCAAAAGCAGATAATTATAAGTCGAAAAGTGAAATCGTAGAAATAAATGAGGATTACAGCAGATCTGACTTTATTGTAAATTTTGCATTAATGGTAGATGAGATGAATAGCGGTGAATATATTATTATTAAAAACCTTTTCTTTGATTTTAACAGTTCATCTTTAAATCAATTAACTCTATTAGAAATTGAAAGGTTGTATAAGGTAATGATGCAACACCCTGAGCTTCACATCGAAGTTACAGGACATACGGATTCAAAGGGAAATGCTGACTACAATCTTAAGCTTTCTGTAAAAAGAGCAAATTCAGTTATTGAATATTTAGTCAATAAAGGTATTGCTCGATCAAGGTTTTTATCAAAAGGAGTAGGGGAACTAAACAATATAGCTATTAATCAGAATCCTGATGGCAGTGATAACCCAGAGGGAAGAAAACGAAACAGAAATGTAAGTATAAAAATCCTAAAATCTGTAAATCAAAATATTGTGGTTGAACCTATCCAGATCCCTAATCATCTTAAACCAAAAAGTCAAACAATCTATTCTATCATTTTAGTGGAATCAGATAAGGCTCTGGATAATTCCTATTTTACAGATATTAATTCCATTATTACAGAGGGTGTAGTGGAAGAAAATAACAAATCAAAATATGTATATTCGTACGGGAAATTTTATTCAATTAATCAAGCTAAAGAGGTTCTGCAATCACAATTCCTTTCTAAGTTTGAAGATGCCAGAATTGAAAATACTGATACCCTGGAGATATTATTTGGACAAACAAGACAAATTGCCGGATCATCATCATTTAAATTCGGTATTCAAATATACGCCTTTATGATTCAGGACAATGCAAAAAAAATTGAGAACATTTCGGATTATCGGGTCTATAAATGTAATGATGGATTTTATCGGGTAATTTTTGAAAATTATATGAGTCGGGAAGAAGCAACAAAAGGTCTTAAATATATGAGAGAAAATGGCTATAATGATGCTTTTATAGTCGACTTTGAGCAATTAAGAAAAACAATAAGCAAGAAATTAGAGTAGAAGTCACTGCTAACCTTATTCTATGGAAAATATTCTACATAACGATAATATCTTTTTAAGGGCAATGGAGCCCTCTGATATAGATTTATTGTATGAATGGGAAAACTTACCTGAAAACTGGATGGTTAGTGATACACACAATCCTTTTTCAAAATACACTCTGGAAAAATTCATTGAATCATCAACAAAAGATATTTATGAAACCAGACAACTTCGATTGATGATAATTGATATAAGCAATAAAAAAGCTATTGGCGCTATAGATCTCTTCAATTTCGATCCTTTTCATTTGAGAGCGGGAGTTGGTATCCTGATTGGTGAAAAAAAAGCCCGAAAAAAAGGATATGCTTCAGAAGCTCTTGAAGTCTTAATCAGCTATGCCGGAAAGATTTTGCTTCTCAAACAGATATATTGCAACATAAGTGAAAATAATGAAGAAAGCCTGAAACTATTTATAGAAAAGAGTTTTGTTATTACCGGTCAGAAAAAAGACTGGATAAAAACCAATAATGGTTTTTTGACAGAATATTTTCTGCAATTACAATTATTCTAACCTGCACTATTCATGCAGACTAAGTCCTTATGGTCTCATATGAAGGAATATCTTCAAGGAAAACTAATTTCCCACTTTTCTCATCCCAACGACTACAATAATGCTCCAGGCCATTAGTAACTACAAGATACGGGAGCTTAAAATGCATATTATATACTGCAATCTGATCGAATACAGCCTGAGAAATTTTAATTTCAGGTGATTTACATTCTACTAAAAGTAATGGCTCTGAATTTCCGTAAATTAGAATGTCACAGCGTTTTGTTAGTTTATTAATTGAAAGGGATTTTTCAATAACTACCCTCCCGGCTGGTGTACCTCTTTCTTCAACAAGAAATTTTGCGAAATTTTGTCGTACCCATTCTTCTGGTGTCAATACAACATTTTTTTTTCGAAACTCATCAAAGATTAATAAGCTATCGCCCTCAGATTTTATTTTAAAGGAATAAGTTGGTAAATTTAATGCCTGCATATATATAACTAATATGCAAACCTAAGAAATTAAAAATGAAGACGAAAAAAGAAATAGTAAATAACTGGCTTCCAAGATACACGGGGAATAAGTTGGAAGATTTTAGTAAGTATATTTTATTAACCAACTTTAATCAATACCTCGATTTATTTTGCGAGAAATATAATACAAAAGTAATCGATCCAGATAAACCAATGCCTTGTGCTAATGCAGAAGGAATTACTATAATCAACTTTGGGATGGGAAGCGCTAACGCAGCTACAATTATGGACCTTCTTAGTGCCATTAATCCAAAGGCTGTTCTGTTTCTGGGAAAATGTGGTGGAATAAAGAAAAAAAATAACCTGGGCGATCTTATACTTCCTATTGCTGCAATCAGAGGGGATGGAACATCCAACGATTATCTCCCGTCTGAAGTTCCTGCATTACCCGCTTTTAAGTTACAGCGAGCTGTCTCTTCTACCATCAGAACTCATGGTCGTGACTATTGGACCGGAACTGTCTTTACAACCAACAGACGGGTTTGGGAGTATGATGAGAAATTTAAAGATTATCTCGGCACCACAAGGTCAATGGCAGTAGATATGGAAACGGCAACCCTTTTTACTGTAGGTTTTGCGAATTATATCCCGAGTGGAGCTTTATTATTAGTATCTGATCAGCCAATGATTTCAAGCGGAGTGAAAACAGAAAAGAGTGATAAACTGGTTAGTAAGAAATTTGTTGATGATCATTTGCAAATAGGTATCGATTCTATGTTTGAATTAAAGAATAACGGCAATTCTGTTAAACATCTGAGATTTGATTAATGAAAGCTGGTTACTTACTGGGCGCCGCCCTGAGCATGTCGAAGGGTACTGGTTACTGGTTGAAGAACCTGGTGCGAGTAAGCTCCTGTAGCTAAAATTATTACCAGTAACAACTAACAAGCAAAAAGCAACATGCAAAAAACTTCCTATACATACGAACAAATTATGGCTGACCTTGCCAGGAAAATATACAATCCGGTATATTTTCTTTCAGGTGAAGAACCTTATTATATTGATAAAATCACAGATTATATTGTGAAAAATGTCTTAAAAGAGGAAGAAAAATCGTTTAACCAAAGTATACTCTATGGAAAAGAAACCGATGCAGCAACTATTATAAATACGGCAAAAAGGTATCCAATGATGGCAAACCATCAGGTTGTGATTGTAAAAGAGGCTCAGGAAGTTAAAAATATTGAAAATTTAATCTATTACATAGGTGATCCTCTTCCTTCTACTATCCTAGTAATCAACTATAAGTATAAAACTCTCGATAAACGAAAGAAAATCTACAAAGCAATTAAGGGAAGTTCGGTTTTTTTGGAAACTAAAAAACTATATGATGATAAAATTCCGGGATGGATCTCTACCAGGTTAAAATCCAGTGATTTCAGAATTGAGCCCAAAGCAGCTATGCTTCTTACAGAGTTCCTTGGCAATGATTTGCTGAAGATTGAGAACGAACTTGATAAGCTAACCATCACATTGCCTGAAAATGTTAAAATAATCACTTCCGATCACATTGAACGAAATATCGGGATAAGTAAGGATTATAATAATTTCGAACTTCAAAATGCACTCATTGAAAGAAATCCGGTTAAAACGAATCGAATAATCAAGTATTTTGCCTCCAACCAAAAAAATCATCATATAACCCAAATCATTACTCATCTTTACTTTTTCTTTTCCAAAGTTCTGACATATCATGTCCTGAAAGATAAGTCGAGACAAAATGTTGCAGCCTCATTAAAGATTCACCCATTCTTTGTCAGCGATTATGAAAAAGCTTCAAGGGTATTCCATGTTGGTAAAGTGGTGAAGATTATATCAATACTTAGAGAATACGATATGAAATCAAAAGGATCAGGGAATATAAGTG
This sequence comes from Bacteroidales bacterium, assembly GCA_023135955.1. Taxonomy (GTDB): domain Bacteria; phylum Bacteroidota; class Bacteroidia; order Bacteroidales; genus JAGLSB01. Next base: position 11,533 of record JAGLSB010000844.1, read on the forward strand.
CCGGACCTGAAGACTTACTTATGGAACTGACATACAAAATATTACATTAGATCTTATGATTACAATTATCATCATCATCATTACAGTAATTGTTTCAATGATCTGCTTTGGGAATTCGAGAGTTTCAGAAAATCTTAATTTTAATCCTTTCCGAATCTTTAAAAAAAATGAATATTACAGATTTATAAGTCATGCTTTTGTCCATGCAGACTGGGTGCATCTTCTGGTAAACATGTTTGTATTTTTCTCATTCGGGAATTATGTTGAAAACAGCTTTGCCAATTTTGAATCAGAGAACATAATTGTTAATTCAAAGCTTAGCTTCTTAATCCTATATTTTGGTGGAATAGCAATTGCAAGTATAAAAAGTTTTATTAAACACAGAAATCACTCCTGGTATAGATCAGTAGGAGCTTCCGGTGCTGTTTCAGCCGTACTCTTCACTAGTATTTTCCTATCTCCTATGGAAAAAATATATTTTTATGGGATTTTACCGGTGCCGGGCATTGTTTTTGGGATACTTTACCTTGTTTATTCAAGTTACATGAATAAAAAGTCTCAAGATAACATTAACCATGATGCTCATTTCTGGGGTGCCGTTTATGGATTTATATTCCCCTTATTATTGGATTTCGAACTTCTGAATAATTTCTTAAACTCGCTTTTTTAATGAAAAAGAAAGCTATATTCTTAGACCGAGATGGAGTCCTTAACAACGAAAAAGACAATTATTATGTTTTTCGTGTAGAAGATTTCTTTCTGAATGATGGAATAGGGGAAACATTAAAAGTCCTTAGCAATCAAGGATTTATTTTTATAGTTATCACTAATCAAGGCGGGATAGCAAAAAGATTATATTCCAGCAATGATGTTGAAGCTGTTCATAATAAATTATATTCTTTATTAAAATCCTATAATGTCAGAATAGAGGAAATATATTATTGCCCTCATCATTCCGATGTAGGAAATTGTCTCTGTAGAAAACCTAAGAATCTGAATATTGAAAAAGCAATTGCACGCTTCAATATAGACAGGGATAAATCGTGGTTTGTTGGCGACCGTGAATCAGATATCGAAGCTGGAAAATTATCAGGTTTGAAAACGATAAAAGTTACAGCTAATGAAGATATGAGTTACTTGAGAGAGATAATTAGGAAGAGAACAGTGTAAGTTACTGTTATTCATTTCGACTTATTTCGACTACGCTTAATAAGCTTAGTTTTTCGTAGGATTCAAAAATCTCATCACACCATCACTCCCGATAGCTATCGGGAAGCACACCATGATCCCGAGAGAATACTCGGGACTAGTTCAACTAACAGCTTTCGGTTCGTAAACTCCCGATAGCTGAGTTTCACTTAGCACCAGCACATTAGCACACCAGCACACTAATTCATTCCCGGATTCTCAGGAAAATTAATCCACACCTTGTATTTATTTTCCATAGATTTAAGAACTTCCTTCCAGAAATCCGGATGAATTCCGTTCATTATTGAATCATTATCAATTTCTGCAACAAGCCAGGCATTATCTTCTAATTCCTTGTCTAATTGATTGGCGGCCCAACCTGAATATCCAAGAAAAAATCTGATCTCCTCAGGTTTAATTTTCTGCTTTTTTAATAGATTCTTAAGGACATCAAAATCTCCTCCCCAATAAATATTACCCTGAACAAGGACAGATTCAGGAATAATATCTCCAAGGGTGTGAATATAATGAACTGTATTTGTATTTACCGGACCTCCAAGAGAGAAGCCTGCTCCAATGTCGGGGAAATCCTGAAGAATATCTCTTATATCTAATTCAACAGGTTTATTTAACACAAAACCTACAGAACCTTCATCGGTGTGCTCAGTTAGGTATACTACAGATCTTTTGAAATAACTGTCACTAAGGAAAGGCTCAGAGATCAATATCCTCCCCTTTGAAGCCTTTTTATCATTCTTAATTTCAAAAAAATCAATATTTAAATCCATGATCTATTATTTTCAAAATACTCAGCACGGAATATTATTCAAGATTATACATTTTTATCAGAAAAAACTAAGATTTGGAAAAAAACTGAATAGAAAAAAAGCTGTTTTTTGATAAAAGTTAATTTTGAACCTCTAAATATTTCCTTAAATATATAACATCTACAATAATTACTATGCAACAAATTAAAAATTAATTGATTATCTTTCAACTCATTTAACAGAATATCTCATATATGGAGAAGACAAGGAGGGAAGCTACCCTTTTTCAGGCATTTATTCCAATTATATTTCTAATTACTTTTCTTGTTTTTAATGTAATTTATTTTGGTGATGCTACACTCGATGGGTCAAATCAGGTTGTATTGATTTTAGCTGCGGGTATTGCAGGAATTATCGCTATCCGATTAGGATCTGCCTGGTCATATATTATGGAAAGAATTGTCAAATCAATTTCTTCAGCCATGCCTTCCATACTGATTCTCCTACTTATTGGAGCTCTGGCTGGAACCTGGATGATTAGCGGTGTGGTACCGGCCATGATCTATTACGGATTGAAACTATTCCATCCTTCCATTTTTCTTTTTGCTACAGTTATTATAACCAGTATTGTTTCATTAGCTACCGGTAGTTCCTGGTCTACAATTGCTACAATGGGGATAGCTCTAATAGGCATTGGACAGGCCCTGGGTATTGGTGAAGGAATTGTTGCAGGTGCTGTTATTTCGGGAGCGTATTTTGGGGATAAAATGTCACCTCTTTCCGATACTACTAACCTGGCTCCCGCCATGGCCGGAACTGATCTTTTTACCCATATTCGTTATATGACAATTACTACTGTCCCTAGTATTATCATAACACTTATCATATTTTTAATTATTGGCTTTACCTATAATTTTGAAGGAAATGGTGCCGATGTATCTGCTGTTTTAATGGCCATTGACACTCGATTTAATATCAATCTCTGGCTATTTCTGGTACCTGCAGGACTGATTACTATTATCATCTTAAAAATTCCGCCCCTTCCTGCAATATTAGCGGGATCATTACTTGGTGGTGCATTTGCAATAATTTTTCAACCTCATCTTCTTTATGAAATATCTGGTGTGGACACCAGCTTTTTCAAAGCCTCTTATATTTCAGTAATGCAATCAATTTTTGGAGATGTTACTATAGCTACCTCAAATGAAATGGTAAACGAACTACTTTCCACTTCAGGGATGGCAGGTATGTTAAATACAATATGGCTAATCCTCGCGGCGATGGTTTTTGGAGGCGCAATGGAATCTGCAGGCCTGCTTGTTAAACTAACAAGTTCAGTCATCAAATATGCAAAATCAACCGGTTCACTTATTGCAACAACAATAGCGACTAGTATATTTTTCAATATTACTGCCTCAGATCAATATATTGCGATTGTAGTTCCGGGCAGAATGTATGCAAGTACTTATAAAAAAAGAGGCCTGAAACCCGAAGTTCTAAGCCGGACCCTGGAAGACGGAGGAACTATTACTTCAGTTCTTGTTCCCTGGAATACATGTGGGGCGACACAGTCGAGGGTACTTGGCGTTTCTACTTTCTCATATCTGCCCTTTGCTTTTTTCAACCTTATCAATCCTATTGTGAGTATTCTGATAGCGAGTTTTAACTATAAGATCAGGAGGTATAAGGAAGGTGAAGCTTTGCAGAATGAAAAACAGAACGACAAAAACATCAATCCAAACTAGTACTGGAGTAAAACACAAATCATGTAATTCATTAATTAGAAAGCCATTAATAATAAATTATAATTAGTGAAAGTTTTTAATAATAG